>DAIDKH010000010.1 GCA_027450145.1 Chthonomonadaceae bacterium
TATCGCAAAAACGTAAGCAAATAGAAGCCTGGAACGAAACCTTTATTAGTACCGCAGAAGCAATAGATGCAGCTAGAAAGGCGTTTTTGGCCGCGGTAACGACTTGTACCAAAAGGGTGCTCCTACAACGCCCTATGCTATTGCCGCTTTCAGCCGCTGGGCTGCAGCAGCGGTCAGCGCTTTTCAGGGAAAGGGCGTACTATGGGAGATGTGGAACGAACCAAACGGGGGCTTCTGGCCGCCTCAGGCAAATGTGCAACAGTACACCACGCTTGCTCTCGCGGCATCAAAGGCCATTCGTAGATCCTCGCCACATGAGTGGCTAATTGGGCCAGGTATGAGTGGCATGGATCTCACATTTCTGCGAGCTTGCTGTGCGCGAGGATTGCTACGCTACTGGAATGCGGTATCGTTCCATCCTTACCGTCTTTCGCCACCCGAAACCGCGGCAACCGACTTCGCCGAGGTGCGCGCGCTCATCGCTCAATATGCGCCAAAGGGCAGGCATATTCCCATCTTATCCAGCGAGTGGGGCTATTCCGTTGCCTACCCAGGTCTCAATATCGAGCGGCAGGCGAGGTTTGCTGTTCGCGAATTTCTGTCGAATATGGCTGCGGGTCTGCGCCTCAGTATATGGTACGACTGGCATGACGATGGAACCGACCCCAAAAATGCAGAGCACAATTTCGGAACCGTAACTAACGATTACCAGCTGAAACCTGACTATACCGCCATATCGACGCTCGCGAAATACCTGAGCGGTTTTGAGTTTAACAAACGGATAGCTTTGGCCTCTAAGAACGATTACTGTCTTCTCTTCTCTCACGGTACGCAACAGAGACTGGCGTTGTGGACGAGTGACTCAACTCCTCATGATGTCACCATTCCGATGAGTGCGGATCCACTGCGGCTCATCCAGATGAACGGCGACAGTCGTCAGGCAAGCGCTGATGACCGTGGGTTCACGGTTACCATAAGCCACTCTCCTGAGTACGTGATCCCCGAGGGTCCAAATGACCTTCTAGCCGCCGTAGCGGCTTGGCATAGTCTGCCGTCAAACACTCTTTACACAGTTAATTCGAATCTCAATCGTGATCTCTCGGCTACTTTTACCGCGATACCCTTTCTCGCTGGTTCCCTGCCTCACAATGCACAGGTTACAACCAGTATTGTGCAGGGACGCACAGAGCACACGCTCTTCTCGATTAGTCATGCCCTTGTGGGCCATGCCCCCACCCTTAACGGCGGCCACTACCTACAAGCCGCAGGTACACCAAAACCAACGCTGAGGTCAGTACTACGTATTGCAGGCGCAGAATTTGTGCAGTTATCAACCCTCACTCCACTCATGCCTATTACGGTGTCCGTATTACCACCTACAGGTCTATTACAGACGATCAAGATTGAAAACCCCTTGGACTTCAACGGCAAGGTCCTCGTTAAGTTCTTCAGTAACTCCGGAACGCAAATGCGTCTATTGGATCTGGCAACGCTGGGCAAAACGGCAGAAGTGAGTATGAGGGCGCCAACAAATGGACCCGTAGACGTGGTGGTGCGACTTGTGAATGGCTCATTTACGCCGGGTTCTCACCTAATTGGCAACTGCATTACCAGAACCGGCCCCATTGTTTTCCAGCCCATTCATTTGTTTAGTAGCTCAACACATCTCGGTCCACTGGCCCAATCCGGCTGGACTGCAGTTCCCGACGGCAACCCCAGCATTGCCAGCAGTATTATCGCTTCAGTTGTTGTTGCGCCGGCAGGTGGGCCGGCGGGCCTTCGTTTAGCCGGGCAGATACGATACCAGTTTAGTAAAGGATGGAAGTTTCTGAGGGTCTCGCCATTGAATAAAGTGCAATTCGTTGGAAAACCGTCACAGCTGGGTCTATGGGTCTTCGGCGATGGAACGGGCAACGGCCTAAACATGCGGTTCACGGACAAAACGGGGCAGACGTTTCAGGCTGGCGCAGGCGAGATGACCTGGACAGGTTGGCGGTTTATTCACTTCTCCCTTAATAGCAACAACGGGCATTGGGGCGGGGCCAACGATGGGCACCTACACTACCCACTGCGGTTAGACACACTCCTCATTGTGGACGGACTAAACCGCGCGACAAATGGTGAGGTCTGGGTAGCGGATCCTTGGCTTATCTATACAGACAACGATGAATAGTAAGGTGCAATTTGTGCCTTGCCTTCGTTCGCTTCAAATTCAGGCCATGCAACTGGTGCAACAGGTGGCCTTGCCTAATCACCACCCTACGAGGTAAGTTCATGCTTCGATCACTCTCGCGGATGCTTCTGTTTGCCACTGCTTTTCTGGGGATTGCTGTTGGTTCACAGTGTCAAACCTTACCGTATATACCCCTGTACAAGGGCATTACAAAACTTGATAATATCGGTTTGTACTCGGTGCAGTACAGGTATTTCGACGGTAGGACTGGCACGATGCCGCCAGGCTGGTCGGGTATTTTCACGCAAGACACAGGCATCGCATGTGCGCCGCTTGGAACACAAAACGGTGAGTCCGCTTTCTTCCTAGGGCCAATTTGGCGCGGAGGAGGCTCTGGCGATACTTCTCAAATATTCTTTCTCAACATGCCAGACGCTCCTCGTATTACACTAACCTTTGGGGTTGCAATGCGAACAGGATTTGTAGGCCCCAAACTGTCAGATGGTTCCATCTTCAGGGTATTCGCTAATCATAAACTTCTGATGGAGTATGACCAAACAACTTCGGACTGGAAGAACTACACCATCGACCTTACTCCGTATGCAGGTCAGCGACTAGAGCTGGAATTCCAAACTGATCCTGGACCAAAGAAGGATCCATCGTTTGATTATAGTCTTTGGGGCAACCGACAGATCGAATGCTCTAGCGGTCCATTGCCGGGAGCCATGGTGCATTGGCCAAAAGTGGAAAATGCCTTTTTGCCGCACCCTACTTACGGGGCAGCCGCTCCTGCTGCCTACGGCGAAGGCTTTCCTGCGCTTCATGCTGTGTGGCAACACGACGGCAACAACTTCCTAAGTGGCTTAAGAGTTGACTTAGGTTCTGCAGCACGCGTTCCACAACTTGCGCCAAGTACTGACGCTTCTGTTGACTTAATACTTCCAGATGGAGCTATAATCTCGTCCAATTCCCCGTCAGTCCAAAGGACTGCCCTGCAGCTCCCACCAACAGGCGGATCCAACGCTCTTACAGTGGTAAAATACGGGTTTATGGTTGCCGGAAGAAGCTATCACCTCACCACGGTTATCTACAAGCCCAAGGGAGACTGTGTTAAGGTACAGGTGACTTCGTCATCTCATTACATAGCTGCGGTTCACTTTGGTCACCTTGGCGTGAGCTACCAAGGCATACTCCTCCCACCGGACTATCGCACCGCGGTTTCGGTGCCCTATTACGGTTCTGTCTACTACCTGCCACAGTATCGACTGTTTTCAAATATATGCATCGACTATTCGCTGTCACACGCAAGTGAGTTAGACGCTGGATCTGCAGTTTACGGTTCTTTGACAAACGGCTCAAGGAATTCCGTTGACGAAACCGTATACTATGCGATATCTCCGCAGCTTGCCGATGTACTGCCAACCCCACCAAATCCTCCCTCGCCTTACAGAGGCGTCATGTCGGCTCTTAGCGTGATGGACATATGGGGAAACACATTTGAACAGAACCGGCAGTTGCTTAACCAACTGGCTAGTTACGGAATTACCAATCTGTTTACCATTATTCATAACTGGCAGCACGGAGGGTACGACAATGAACTACCGGATGTAATGCCGCCAGCCACTATTCTCGGTGGGCTTCCAGCGATGAAAAAGCTTGTAGGAACTGCGGAACACTTGGGTGAACGGATTGGACTGCACGAGAATTACGTCGATTACTATCCAAATGCTCCCTCCTACAACCCAGACTATGTGGCGTTGGATTCGGCAGGCAAACCCGTACTTGCCTGGAAAAACCTTATTCAAAGCTATGCCCTTGCAATGCAGCACACACTACCAATTGCGGCTCACTATGACGCTGAAATTGAGTCACAATTACACACCAACGGAACGTTTGAGGACGTCTGCTCTGCCGTACCTCCGTGGTTTCATGTAGACTTTAATGCCGCTACCAAGGGAGCGGGGGAATTTCACACAGTCATACACACGTTTACCAAGTTGTGGGCAATGTACAGAAAAGATCACAATGGGCCCGTGTTGGGTGAAGGTAATAACCATTGGTACTGGAGTGGATTGTTGGATGGCGCCGAGGCACAGTTCGGCACCGGCTGGCCACAGGCAGAGGGCGAGACCGCTCCCTTAGCCGTGAACTTCGACCTTCTAAAAGTACACCCTCTGGAGCTTAACCATGGCATGGGATACCTAGAGCGGTGGTCTCCACAAGGCTATGCTGAGGGATGGCAAACACGAACAATGACTCCAAAAGTCATGGATGTCTACCGTGCCCAAGAGATCGCGTACGGTCACTCGTCGTTCGTGCCCAGCCAGTTGGTAGGTAAGGTTGCCTATGTGTGGCAGGAAGCTAACCTTGTTCCTCCAGTCATTCGCCGAATAGCGCTCTCGCCAGTAATAAATATTGTATACCGCCACAAACACAACTGGCTTACCTTTGAGCAGATGACCGCATTGGGTGCAACCTGCCGGCGGGTTAGAGTCACGTACAAAAGCGGTGTGACAGTTATTGTAAATGGCAGCGACAGAAACTGGAGAGTGACCGCAGGCAAACGGACTATCGATCTGCCCACTTCTGGGTGGGTGGCAACCGGCGACGGTATTTTCGCGTGTACTGCTTCTTTTTCCGGTATTACTGGCGACTATGTTCATACTGCCCATAGGATCTATGTTAACTCGCGATCGCACTACAACCTTGGGCCCAAAATGTACCAAATTACGCCATCAGTTTCCTTGTGGAAAAGTACAGGGCCACGCTCCTTTCAAATTCAGTTTAAGTGGCAAGTGGGTGAGCAAGTACCCGCTGGTACGCAGGTTTTTGTGCACCTTATAGCTGCTTCAAACAACCATCTCGCGAAAACTGATCCTACTGGCATCGTAGAAGTGTTGAACAGTGGTATAAGCACATCACCTGCACAGTGGCCGGTTGGTACGACGCTGAGCAGCCCGGTAACAATAAACCTACCGGCAAGCGTACCCGCGGGGGATTACCATTTACGCGTTGGCATCTGGTTTCCTGCAGGTGGTCGCAGGCTGCTCCTGTTAGGAAACAGCGACGATGGTCGCAGAGTGCTGGTTGGCAACCTACAGGTATCGCCTACCGGAAGCGTAACTTTCAACAAATTGGGCACAGATACCTCGGCTCGTGTAGACACGGTTACTGGTACAAATCCACGCGGGTCGATCGTCAACTTTGGACCAATCAAGACAAACGGAAGCCTTTCGGCTATCAATTCCACTCCCGGTCGCTGGATCATTCACACGTACCCGAGGTCGATACCGTTTACGGTTTCTATGATGACGAACCTGTTTGGTAGCGGGAAACATAGAATCCGCCTGCAGGGAATAAATGACCATGGCAAGAGGATTAGCAGCACAGCAGTTGGGAGCAAAGGAGCATGGATTAAATTTCGACTGAATATGAACGCGCAGGCGCAATACTACGTGATTTTAGCGGAGGACGGAGGATAACGGTTGGGTCGAAATCAACAGCATCAAAAGTTGCAGAACAGCATCTCAATTCCATTGAGATGCTGTTCTGCATTTACTATACTCGGCACGTGTTACGCCGCGCGTAGGGCTACAACAGCCTCGACGGGCTTCACGCGGCGCGACCTGGTTGACGATTTCCGCACTCGGCCCGTCGTACCAGATTCCATATGCTTTCTTAACATTACTCGTGCACGGTGGATTCGAGAGCGCACAGTTCCAATAGCGCAATCCATTTTTTCAGCAATCTCCTGGTAGGATCGCTGCTCAACGTCGCACAACAGGATGGCCGTCTTGTAGTCATCTGGAAGTGCTTGGAGCGCTTTCTGCAGTTTCTCGTCCATGATTGGACCCAGTACCAGCTCTTCAGGATTACTATCTGGGGCTGCAAATTCATGCGCCAAAGGCTGACCGTCATCATCGCCATGAACGGGAGAATCTAGGGAATACATCGGAACACGTTTCTGACGACGACGCATATCGATAACTCGGTTTGTGATAATGCGGAACAGCCAGCCCTCAAACGATCTAGATGTATCATAGCTGTCGAAGTTGTGCCACGCCCGAACATAGGCATCCTGTGTTACATCTTCGGCGTCAGTGGCGTTGCCGGTTAGTCTGTATGCCAGATTGTACGCACGACGCTGACTTCGTAAATAAAGCTTTTCAAACTCTCTCTGATCGGGTACTGCTTCGATAGTCGTCATTTGTGTTCTCCCTTTCACCACTGCAACCCGCAGGTTGCAGCTCAACTACCAATAGTGCACAAATCGATTATATGCATTCGGCTGGCGGTCTTGCTATGTCCGCTCAACCGGCTATTGCTGCTTTGTCTTGTTCAAAACCTGATAAATCGTGTCTCGTATGACTTCACATCCACTGTCGATCATCACAACTGCATCGGCTCCGGCGCTCACGGCCGCATCCTTCAACTGCTCAAGCGAACTAACCACGACTACTCTGGCCGGGCAATTGCAATTCTTGAGGCATTTGGTGGCCTCTATTCCATCCATTCGTGGCATCTGCGCATCCATCAGCACAACGTGCGGTCCATGCTTGCGCACCATAAGCAGAGCCTCTAATCCGTTGGTTGCTTCCCACTTCACTGAAAGCACTGGATCTAATTCCATGGCCCTGCGCAGGCATTGCCTAACTAGCGCATCACCGTTAGCCAAAAGAATGTTGATCGTGTCCATGTAATTCGAAATCTCCAGGATGCCAGAACAATTGCTAATCTCAAAGCACATCCTTATTATATGCCCCCGACCTGTTTCTGTAACCGGGTAAGTTACTCATTCTTTGCGGGGTAAACGCCCTAAAACTTTGCAAGGGTTTTCCCTAGTGAAATACCGTCAACTAACCAGTGTTTCAACCTTGACGCCCTGTAGGTTCGACAGGTATCCTTCATTCAGGCGTAAGTTAATACTACGCATGAACCTATTTCTTCAGGAGGTTATTGAATGACTGCCAAGGTGGGTGCTCCTGCACCCAATTTTACTATGCCTGTAGCCAAGCCAGGTGATACGGCAAAGACTGTTGGATCTAAGGTTAGCCTTGAGGACTACCGAGGTAAGTGGTTAGTCTTCTTCTTTTATCCGTTGGACTTTACCTTTGTGTGCCCTACAGAGATTACTGCTCTCTCCGACAGGATCGAGGACTTTACGAGCATTGGTGCTGAGGTTCTAGGATGCTCTACCGATTCCGTATACTCGCACATGGCATGGATGAATACTCCGCGGGACCATCACGGTTTAGGCGGCATTGAATATCCGCTCGCATCCGACATCACCAAATCTGTGGCGGCGGATTACGGAGTGCTTATCGAGTCGGATGGGATTGCTCTGCGAGGCCTGTTCATTATCGATCCTGAAGGTGTACTGCAGTATGCCGTGGTGAACAATTTGAACATTGGCCGTAGCACCGACGAAACTTTACGCGTTCTAGAGGCACTTCAAACAGGTGGATTGTGCCCAAGCGACTGGAAACCAGGTGCAAAACTTCTCGTAGTTTAGAATACGGTTCGCTGTAACTAATTTGCTAAAGCTCGGCCCGCGCTAATCAGTAATTTGCGCGGGCCGTGATATTCGGTGGTATAGTCCGTCATTCTAAACGTCAATTTGCGCACGCACCAAGGTGCTGCTCTCGCTATAGTTTACATAACACGCTTTCCATTCTGTACAGTAGTCGGCTGCATGCAGACCAGCTTCTCTATGACCGTTGCCAGTTTTGCGAGTGCCTCCGAATGGCAGGTGTATCTCGGCACCGCTTGTAGGAAGGTTAACGTAAATTAGCCCGGCATCCAGGTACTCAATTGCCCGGAACGTTCTAGCAGTGCTGCGGGTATACACCGATAGCGAAAGTCCGTACTCAGTGCTGTTGGCAATATCTATCGCATGCTCAAAGTTGGATGCCTCCATAATGACCGTTATTGGTCCAAAGACCTCCATTTGAGCTATCTCCATGTCCGTTGTAACGGCGCCAAGCACGGTAGGTTCGTAGAAACATCCACTAGAATATTCTGGCCCCCGCAGTCGATTGCCGCCGTATAAGAGAGTGGCGCCAGCAGAAACCGCACGCACAACGTATTCGTGTATGCCCGCTAGCTGCCTTTCATTGATAACTGGGCCGATGTCGACCCCATCGTGGATTGGTGACCCTACAACAAGCGATTGTACTGCACGGAGAAACTGATCGGTAAACTTGCTGCAAACGTCGCGGTGAACAATCAACCGGCTAGCCGCAGTACACCTCTGCCCCGTCGTGCCGAATGCACTCCAAATGGCGCCCTTTACGGCAAGATCGAGATCCGCATCATCCAGGACAATGATCGCGTTTTTGCCACCCATTTCGCAGGATACTCTGCGGCCAAGAGAGGCACATCGTTCCATGATAGTTTGCCCCGTCGCAGTGCTGCCAGTGAACGAAACAACCGAAACCAATGGAGCTTCTACCAGATCTGCGCCAACTTCGGCACCCATTCCGGTAACGAGGTTCACTACACCTGCGGGTACACCAGCCTCGGCCAGCATCTGTACGAAAGAGACGGCGACGCCGGGTGCCTCTTCCGACGGTTTGAGCACGACCGTATTCCCCGTAACCAGTGCGGGGAACATTTTCCATGCTGGTATGGCGACTGGGAAATTCCATGGAGTTATCATTGCGACGACACCAACCGGAACCCTGCGTGCAAAACACTCTACGTCAGGACGTTCACTAGCAACTGTATAACCATCGGGCATCCGGCCAAATGCGCCAATATACCGAGCCATGTCTATCGCCTCTTGAACGTCACCGCGCGCCTCCACCAGAACCTTCCCCATCTCGCGCGACATCTGGTGCGCGAGGTCCTCTTTGTTCGCGGCAAGGATCTCGCCCATCCGGGTTATAATTGCACCACGGGCCGGGGCCGGAGTAGTCCTCCACAAACGATAGGCACGATGTGCCGCTTCCACTGCCAGCGTCACATCTTTGGTATCTGACCGTGCATAGTTGCCCAAAACATGTTGCCGGTCGCTTGGATCAAGCGAGGTGAACGTTTTGCCATCGACTGCTTCGCGCCACACGCCATCAATGTAGTTGGTTGCCCCGTTGTGCATTAAAGACCTCCCTACTGGACAAAACCTACCGTGCGAGCATCAGTTGCTTTCAATATCTTGCTGACGCCGGTTTTGTTAAAACCCCTGTAGCCTTCCCACCTCTGCAGAATTTCTAGATGGCTGCCCGCTGCACCCACTCGTGTGAAACCACGCGCCTGCTCTGGGGTAATCACACGAGCTTGCAGTAAAGCGCTCGCACGCTCTGGTGAAACTGTCCATAGTTCCGGCTGAGTAAAGGCCTGTTTTAACATGGGCAAATCAGTAAATGGAGGCATCATTGAGTAACCTGCCTGCTCCATGATACGCGATGCTTGGTCGAAATTGAATTCAGCCTCCAGATGGTGCATACCTGCCACACCAATACTGTTTCCGTGAAGTGCACACCACAAACCAATGGTCTTAAAGTCTTCGGTGGGTGATAGATCCAATTCGAGGAAATTGCCATGCAAATCATCCGGGCTCATATCGACATCGCAAAAAAGTACGACACGACTGGCAGCGTGCTCCATCACTTGAGCTCCCCACCCGGCCTCCGCACCGGCATAGAACTTTTCCCTGCAATAGAAGCCCAAAGTCTCAAAGAGCTGCAGCAGGTTACGAAAATCCGAACGAGAGGATCGGTACGTGTGATGATCATGATTCGCCCATCCTATCCCGACGTCCTGCTGCAGTCGATATTGAAAAAGTGCCGCATTATTGCGTGACATATAGTAGTCACGCTCAGCCCTAAAGAATTCGTCCGCAGCACGGTCCCGGCCTAAAAGTTCAATCGTCCTGTTTGCTACCACCTGAGCGTTTACTGCAACCTGCCTATCAGTCCCTGTGCGATCACGATTCGCTAGCAACTGTCGCGCATGGGCAAGACGCTCGCGGAAATCGGCCGACACCTTACCGGGGCAGCAGCAGGTTTGGGCTTGTCGTACCGCGGCGCAAACGGCATGACCATCTACAAGAACCTGTACCTCGGCATATCCGCTGTCATCGTCCCCTGCACCGCCAGTGATTGTCCAACGAGTAGTTTCAACAAATTGCGCCAAACTTTCTACCCGAATAACCGGTGTAGGCACTTTTGTGCAACCCACAAGTACATCCGGTACGCATGCAAACCTATGACGCCACTGTATACCACAATCCGTATCGACCGGCTCCATGCCTAGTTGCCGACCTGTTTCCTGTGGGAAGCTACCCGGCGGCATCTTCCAATGATCTACAATCGCGATAATCTCTACACCGCTGTAGTCTAGAACATGTGCAGCGTACTGATCAAAGTGGGGAGCGAGAAGACGAAAGCGAAGCATCTGTGCCTCGAACCATCGCGCTGCTTCAGGACATCTGGGCCACCGTTCATCCACTTGCATGTTAACATCCCTTTCGCAAGCCAATGCATAAGCTTGTACAACGGTACAAACACGCAACTCGCCGAATGGTAGCCTACCGCCTAACCGATTAACTTATATTTACGCGCTGCCAACTCGCCGAATCCAACATAGACCCGTTATCTAAAAGTACGCATACCCTGCACTAAAGTAATTGCCAATATAAACCCAGAACGCCGAAGTCCTTGTTCCGTGACTTCGGCGCATTGTAACCACAGATTGTAGGCGCTCTTTATCTTCCCTGACGGTTTGGCCCAGGGCTCGTGATAACACCAGAGTCGCCTGTGCTTAATATTTGGGTGGATGAACCGCTATGCTTGATCATCGGTCCTTCTACACTCTTACTGCCAACTCCAGTTCCTGTATCGGCAAGAGCAGTTGAGTAACCGGCATCTTGCTTGATGATTCCGCTTTCAGGGCCAGGCACCGTATGGGGTACCTGAAAAACGTCACAGCCACTCAGCGCAACCGCAGACGCCACGATAAGGAAGGCCGCTAAGCTCTTCTTTACTTGCATTACTTCAATATCCTTTCACTACACTGCAGCACAAATGGTGGCTGACAGAAACACATATTAATTATTGTAGCCTTAAAGCGACTACTTTTGCAACGCGCACCGTGAATTTGCGCGATGGTCACGGGTGGATACGGCGCACGGGATGCGGAAGGTGCGTTGTACGACAAGGTGTTGCTTCCTACAAGATATCGTTCCAACACTGATAGCTCACGATCCTAATGAGGATACGGTTGTTACGTGAAATCACGAACCGCCGCGGGTTACCTCGCTTGAAGTGCTAGTACTGCATATCCACTGGAAGCATCCCGCATGAACCGGCCCTCCATAGTGTGCGGGTCACGAAGGCCATTAATATAGTCCGCCGGCCAGGAGCCGTGCTGTTCATGTGTAACAAGCCACTGTATCCCACGTTCTATTGTAGGAGCAGTCCCAGGAAGACGCAAGCGTTTTAATGTCCAAATCACTAAGCCGGTGGCGTACCCGTCACTCACGGAGTTGGAGGGATAGGTACCCGGATTCGACCATTGGCTTTGCTGGCTGCCCACCGTGCCCAACGAATGAAGGCTCCACCCTCCATCCGCATTTTCTGCTAGTTCCAGCCTCTTGACCAACTCGTCCCTCTCGGGCTTCGTGACTAGACCAGGCAGATACGTTGAAGCAAGCAGACAGACTGTAGCGTCATGCAACCGAGCCTTATCAAAACCTGTATGAAGGAATCGTTTAAGCACTGATACCTTCGGTTGAACGCTAGAATTGTGGTAATAATGCGGCCCAGCCAAACCTACCGCGAGCGCCGCAAGTGACGCTCCGTAGTAGACACCGTCGTGCTCCCATGGACTTAATCCAAACTCCAACCACTGCCATGATCCGTTTGGCTGCTGCTGTTGCCACATGTATTCTAGTGCAAGTCTGGTAGTAGCTCCAAGCATTACCCGCCCACGGCTATGATCGTAATCTGCCAGCGCCACAGCATTCATCACGGACTCGGTACCCAAAGATGAAGGCATTTTATCTGTATAGAAACACTGTGCTGTGCCATTTTGACCGCCCGTGGCGGACTCGATGGCAGCCCAATCCTGCACGCGCTTTCGAACATCGCCCATGAGCTGAGCATCAGCTGTTACCGCCACGTTCAAACTGTTGCTTCGAGACAGCGCTGCGAGTGAGAGAGTTAGCGGCAGACCAGTATGACAGGAAATGCACGCCGTACCAGCACCGCGGGCAGATCCGCCCCATGTAAGCCATGCAGAGGTTCGGCGTGCCAGGTACGATGCAGCCTCAGGTTTGCTCCAGGCTGGCACTTCCGAAGCACCGCGTACCCCCGAGGTAGCTGCCACGCCAACCAGCACCGCCATACCGACGGTCATCATCGCGATTCCGCGTTTCATGTGTATTAGCCCCACCGTTCGTGATATCTTTGCAAATATTACCATAACTAAATACTTAAGATCGCAAAATTCTCTGGTTTTCGATTGGTGTTGGCAAATAAATAGCACTCGTTGTAACTTTGAACTTCTGCGAAGACGCAATCTAGAACATATCATCACAGATGCTTATAATTACAATTTTAGCGCAGCATTTTTGCGCATTTCATTGTATAATGAGCAAAATAGTAACTAAATGATCCGATAGTTTAAGAGGATACAATGGGTTCACAGACAAAAACACGCCAGGAGCGCCTGCTATACCACTTACTCCATGACGGAAATATAGAGGTAGAAGCTATGGCTGCTACGCTGGGAGTATCCCCTTCCACAGTTCGACGAGGATTACAAGAACTGGAATGCAGAGGGTTGTTAAAAAGAACCCACGGTGGCGCAGTTCCTGTAGAGGCGCCGCTCTACGAACCGTTCAGGTATGATGCGTCATTCCAACAGCAAGACGCTGTACGGACAGACGAGAAGCGACGGATAGGCCTAGCCGCTTCCGAGTTGGTGCAATCCGGGGAGATTATTGCGATTTCCGCGGGAACTACTGCCACCCACGTGGCGCGGTGCCTTAAGAACAGGACCAATATAACCATCGTTACCAATGCGGTTAATATCGCCATGGAACTGAGTCACTGTCCTGGCCTGACAGTGATATGCACAGGGGGAATACTAAGTGGCACGTGGTTTTCGCTACTGGGACCATCAGCTATTCGGACCGTTGAAGAGTTTAACTACGATTGGGCGTTTGTTGGGGTGGATGGTCTAGATTCGTCCTCGGGTATAACATCCAATCACCTTGAAGAGGCGGCTCTTAACAGGGCAATGGTCACTCGGTCTGAAAAAGCTGTGGTCGTCACGGACTCGAGTAAGCTGACCAAAATTGCGCGAGTGCATGTCTGCCCCGTCTCTGCACTTTCGCTGATCATTACCGACACTAATGCGCAACCAGAGACTCTCGAAGGTTATAGAGCTCGAGGTGTGGATGTAAAGGCTGTCTAACGCTCCCATTTCCTCTAGACACGCTTGAATACCCTGTTCAAAATGAACGCGCTGGTCGTTTCCAGTTAAAGGCCTACCTATCATGAATTTAGTGCTACTGATCTCACTTGCGTTAACCTCCGTAAGCCCCTTGGGCCATACTTCAAAGCTCAACAGTACATCCGCGATAAATATTCGAGTCAACCACGAGATATGTCACATTTCTCCCTGGATGTATGGCTCCTGTATTGAGGATGTTAATCACGAGATTTATGGCGGCCTGTACGACCAGCGTATCTTCGGTGAAAGCTTCGAGGAACCACCAGGCTCACCTCTTACCGGTTGGACGGCCTTTGGCGGCAACTGGACGGCGATTGGACATGAACTAACGGTTGCGCCTGCTGCAGGCGCAAAGTTAGTGCGCAACCAGCCTATATTAACGGACGGTACCGTGGCATGCGATATTCGCTTTCCCAACGCCAACGGCGACAATGCTGGTCTTATTCTTCGTGTTAACAACCCTCGTGATGGCGCAGACTCATGGACAGGTTATGAGGTCAGTCTCAGCGTAAAGGACCAGGCCCTTATCCTGGGCAGCCATCGAAATAATTGGAAGCCATTGAAATCGGTGCCGATCCATCTGCGGACGAACCAGTGGTATAGGCTTAAGGTTGAGCTAATTGGCTCTAAAATCAAGGTTACCGTTGGTCGCAGTTCTGCCGCTCTGTTGGAATATGATGATGGTGCAAATGCCATTCGGGCGGGAGAAATTGGCCTTAGAACCTGGAATTCACGCGCAGATTTTAAAGACCTCCGGATCGCCACCCAGCACCGTAACATATTCGACCAACTTACCGGTCCTTCTCCATCTCAGCGCCGGATTGAAGTTAGCGGAATGTGGGACCCTGTGGTTTCACGCTATGCACATGGACAGTTAACCTGGAGCAGCCGTAATCCGTATAACAGCAGCCATTGTCAGCGTATACAATTCATCGGTGGTACCGGAACTATAGGCGTAAGCAATCGAGGCTTAAATCACTGGGGCATTGCCGTTTCTAAGGGCAGGACAATGATCGGGCACCTTTATGTGCGGGGATCCACAGGTGATACCGCTGTTACAGTAGCACTGCAGAGTGCGGACGGACAGCGCACCTATGCCGTTGAGAAACTCGCCCGTGCCAAGGCGATATGGGGTAGGCAGGACTTCCAACTCACGCCTGACTACACCGATGCAGCTGCGCGATTCGCGATATGGCTGTCTCAACCTGGAACGGTCGACGTCGACCAGGTCTACCTCGGCGACTCTGGTGCTGGGCGCTTTCATGGAGGCCCATTCCGCGCAGATATTGGAAACATGTTGGTACAAGAGGGCCTTACATTCCTTAGGTATGGCGGTTCCATGGTGAATTCACCGCAATACCGTTGGAAGAATATGATTGGTCCCCGTGATAGTAGACCGCAATACGACGGAACGTGGTACCCGTACTCAACCAATGGCTTTGCAATTCCGGAGTTTCTGCAGTTTTGCAACGCTGCTCACATAAAACCTGCAATCGCGATAAACATTGATGAAACGGGGCACGAGGCAGCGGACATGGTGCAGTACTTAAATGGACCAGTTTCAAGCTACTGGGGCGCCAAAAGAGCTGCTGACGGACACCCACGCCCGTATGGGGTGGAATATATTGAAATTGGCAACGAGGAGGCTATTAATGGCGATACCTCGTGGTACAAACACTACCTGGACCGGTTTGAGCATCTTTATGCGGCTATGTACGCCGAGGATCCTAAACTCAAATTCATTGTCGCCGCTTGGTGGCGGCCCAAGGAGCCTTGGTGCGAAAAGATTGCAAAGGCGCTCAATGGCAAAGCCGCACTCTGGGATATCCATGTAGACGCAGATAGCCTGGCCGACGCTACCCGTGTAGACCACACCTTAACCGACATGCAGGCGCAATTTGCTAAGTGGATACCGGGCACCTCTATGCGCGCTTGCATACTTGAGGAAAACGGGAACAGGCACGACCTTCAGAGAGCACTGGCTCACGCGCGAATCCTTAATGTTGCCATTCGCCATGGCAATTTTGTACGAATAGACTGCCCGGCCAATTGCTTACAACCTTTCGGCGAAAACGATAATGGATGGGATCAGGGCCAGGTCTTCTTTACGCCGTCCAAGGTTTGGGGTATGCCCCCTTACTACGCGCAGCAAATGGCCGCCTTAAATAAGGAGCCCGTCTGCGTAGCGGCCACTTCAAGCAGCCCAAACAGTGACCTTGATACCACCGTTACTCGAAGCAAGAACGGAAATACCATTGTGCTAAGTGTGGTGAATATTGGTGCGGCAGCTCACCTAACGCGTATCTCTTTGGAGGGGTTTATTCCTTCTGGTGATATGAAAACATGGACATTAACCGGCGAGTTAAACGCGGTGAATACGACGCAGGATCCTACTAAGGTTACGTGGCACGAGGCTCGGTTACGATGTGATAAGGCTCTGTTCAACTACACTTTTCTCCCGCATTCATTCACCATATTGCGGCTTCAAAGGAAGTAACCAACTAGAATTACACGAAGGGTGTTGGCGCACCGTCGAGGCCCCACCTGGTAGCGAAGGACACTGACAAAATGATATGGGCGAGTAAGGTTGCGGTTGTCACCGGCGGCGCTTCCGGTATTGGTGAGGCTACAGCATTAGAGTTTGCCGAGCATGGTGCCGCAGTTGCAATATTAGATATTAACGAGGAGTTAGGCACCAAGATTACGCGACAGCTGTCGGAGGCAGGACATAAAGCCCTATTCATGCGTGTAGATGTTTCAGATGCTGAGGCTTGCGTTTTGGCTGTACACTCGGTTGCTGCACGATGGGGAAATATCAGCTTTCTGGTGAATTGCGCCGTCAGTTTTGTTAGTAAGGGCATTGATGTCACAACACAAGATTGGGAACGGTGCCTGGGAGTGAATATACGGGGCACGGCAAATATGGCACAAGCGTGTTTTAGACACATGGCAGAAGGCGGCGGCGGTGCTATCGTGAATATCTCCAGCATTTCCGCACACGCCGCACAGCCCAACCGGTGGACATATAACGCGACCAAGGGCGCAGTTATTGCGCTAACGAAGTGTCAGGCACTAGACCTTAGCCCGTACAACATTAGGGTGAATGCCGTGAGCCCTGGATGGACCTGGACGCCCGAGGTAGCCAGGGCCGCGGAGGGCGACAGAGAGCATTGGGAGCCAATATGGGGCAAATTCTCCATTATGCGCCGTTTTGGAGAACCGCGAGAGATAGCCAGGGCGATCCTATTCCTATGCAGCGACGATGCAAGCTTCATCACCGGGACAGAACTGGCAGTAGATGGTGGCTATACCGCGCTTGGCAGCGAAGGACTTGGCAGCACGTCCAGTTTCGCGGGTACAGCGTAGACATCCGCAGTGCAGCGCAACCGTTCACACACTGAGCCATGCACATGGTGTGTAGCAGAAGGATGGAATTTATGAGTTCGAACAATGACCAGCCAATATCGAGAAGAGAGATCTTGCGCCGCACTGCTGCCACATTAGCCACCACCGGCGTGATCGTGACCGTTACCTCAAACGTGCAAGCAAGCGCGGAAAATAACGTTGAGCATTCCCCGCGCAATAAGTTGGAGAGGATATCATTGCTAGAAATGCCCCACCCTCTCGGGCCAATTGGCATCGACGCCGTTAAAATACACTCCGAGTTTTGGTCCCCCAAAATCCAACTGTGGAACGAAGTGACCATAAACGACTGCCTTACCAAATTTGAGAACGACCGTGGAGGCGCATTTAATAACTTTGATTTAGTACGCGATGGCAAACGAGGCTTCCACGCCGGTCCGCCGTGGTATGACGGTTTAATCTACGAGATGATTACCGCTGCAGCACTGTTCATATCATCACACCCCAATTCGCTCCTGGAGCAGCGGTTAGATGGCTATATCACGCGCATATCAGCGGCACAGGCTGCGTCACCAGACGGCTACTTAAATACCTATACGCAGACGATGCTGCCAGCAACAGAACGCTGGGGCATGAACGGGGGTAATGACCTCTACCAGCATGACGTTTACAACGCAGGCATGATGATCGAGGCCGGTATCGCCTATTATCGCGCCTCTACCAAAACGGCACTGCTCAAATGTGCTATCCGAATGGCGAATCTTATGTGCGAGACGATTGGACCATCCCCAAAGGCAAATGTCATACCAGGTCACTCTGGCCCGGAAGCAGCCTTTGTGGAACTTTACCACCTGTACTCTAATGATCCTACTCTTTCGGTGAAAGTGGACGTAAACGCAAACCCAGCAGCCTACCTTAACCTCGCACAGTTTTTTATAGATATGCGTGGTCATCATGCTGGCCGTACCGGTTCCGTTAAGGATTTTGGCGCTTACGACCAGGACCAGGCGCCCCTAAAGGATCAGGATTCCCTTGAAGGACATGCTGTGAGAGCCACATTGTTTGCCACTGGTGTCACGGCGGCTGCGCACGTAACTGGCCGAGAGGACTACCGAGCCGCGGCACTTCGGTTCTGGCATAGCCTGTCTTTTCACAAAATGTATGTTAGCGGTGGTGCGGGCGCGATAGCGAAAGATGAAAGTCTTGGTCCTAATTACTTTCTGCCAAACGACGGATACCTGGAGACATGCGCATCAGTGGGTGTTGGATTTTTTAATCACGCCCTTAACATGCTTTTTGGTCATGCAAGGTTCGTTGATGACTTAGAGCGTGCACTTTACAACGGTGTGCTGGGAGGAGTAGGTTTAGATGGTCACACTTACTACTATCAAGATCCGCTGAGAGGAAATGGTCTGCGTAGGTGGGAGTGGCATGACTGCCCGTGTTGTCCGCCAATGTTTCTAAAAATCATGGGATCACTGCCCCATTACATTTACGCAACGGAACCAGGTGCATTGTATGTGAACTTGTTTATTGGCAGTTCAGTAACATTCAGGATTAACGAAACCACTGTGAAGGTTGTTCAGGAAACAAAATATCCCTGGGACGGCAGCGCCACGTTTACGGTTAGCGGCACGAGTCGCGAAGCTTTCTCGCTCTATGTTCGCATCCCTGGGTGGAGCTTGCAAACAAGTGCGAATGATGCGCTGTACTATGCGGAGGTTGATTCTTGTCGCGTACAAACCGCGTTCACACTTAACGACAAGCCCCTAGTGAACTGGGTGAATGAACGGGGTTATGCGCGCATAGATCGAACATGGGACTCTGGCGATAAGCTTGAGATGCACATCCCAATGCCTGTAAGGCAAGTGGCGGCCAATGTGAACGTAGCTGCAGATACTGGTAGAAATGCACTTTGCCGGGGCCCTTTAATCTACTGCATTGAGTCGGTTGATAATCCCCAGGGGGTTAATCAGCTAATGCTGCAGAAGAAAGGTAATTGGAAAGTAGTGCACAGCGCCACTACGCTAAACGGCATTACTTTTATCCACGGCGAAGCCACAGCGATAAACGAGGATAATGGTCGTATCGTCCACCAGCGGGCTCGTCTTACCGCAATTCCGTTCTACGCCAGCGCCAACCGCGCTCCAGGGGCCATGCAAGTTTGGCTTCCAACGGACTCACGCAATGTAACACCGGCGACCTTGGCGGAGCGCTGCACACCTAGTTCCTCCTACTGCTGGCCGCTAGACTCAATATTAGCTATTAACAGTGGTTCGCTGCCAACCAGGTCTGATGACACAAGCGCTCGACGCCTCTCGTGGTGGCCCCACAGGGGAACGGAGGAATGGGCGGAATTGAAACTACCGTCACCCCAATCTATTCACGTTTTGCGCGTCTACTGGTTTGCGGATCGTCCTGTAGAAGGTGGCTGTGATTTACCGCTTAAGTGGTGGATCACCTATGATGACGGAGACACGTGGAAGGATGTCCGTGCGCTTACCGCCTTCACAACTTTACCGGATATTCTAAACGAGGTTAGCTTCGAGCCAGTACATACAAGCAGAATTCGGATCAACGTTAATCTCAAACCTAACTGGTCTGGTGGTATTTTTCAAATTGAACTAGGCTAACCGTGAAATGTGCAATTTGGACGAACTGGGTGCAACGTGCCGCGCACAATGTGGAGATAGTTATTATCGCGGCCCACTTCGCGCCGTAGCTCGCATCGGGAATCCAAACCTAGATGTCGAATGCTAACAGAACCTCGTATGTAGAACTAGAGTGTACCCATTGGGCGCCTAAACCGCTCTATGCGGGTTAATAAGCCTTAAACGTAATTGCACACGCTTAAATCAGCGCATGCTACGACTAATATGAGTATGAGGAGGTTTCCATGTCGCAGTCGGAGCAAACTTCCAAATCTGAAAAGGCAACTTTATCTGATCTCTTCAGGCGATGTGAGGCAGCCTATCAAAATGCTGACGATCGCGAGATGCAGAACGCGGTCACTCAGCTGTTCGATTTTATAAGCCAACAGGAGATTGACAAGCCGGCCGCGAAGTCAATAGAGTTGTCTGCAGAGGCTGAGGCCCTCCTTGAGCGTCAAGATTGGGAAGCAGCCCTACAAGCATATATGTCGGCCTGCGATCACGCCCAAAACCTTGATTCTCCGGGGATGGAATATAAGGCCTACTCGGACCTTTCCCAATTCTATACATTCGTGGGCGACCACGAGTTGGCAGTGACTGCCTCCCTCTCCTCGCTAGAGGCCGCCCGACGCTGCGGAAATGAAATTGTTGTCCTGATGGCTTTGTACAATTACAGTGCGTGTCTGTTATCTGCGGGGTTAATATCCGAGGCTCTTCCATTTTGTGATGAGATGGTGACATCCTGCTCTTCCAAAGGATTGAAAGGCCTTTCAGTCGCGCGAGCGCTGACTATGCGAGCGAGGTGTTACGCCATGCTAGGCGCGATCACCCAGGCAGAACGTGACCTTCAGGCTGCATGGCCCCATCTTGAACCGGCGCGAGGTATGCACGTTGCAGCAGGACTGCAGGCGTGCCTTGCCAGTTGGTGGGAGACGCGAGCCAGGTTAAAGGCTGCAAAGGAGGAGTACGACGAGGCCGTTGAAGCTTGGCAAAACGCGGTTGAGCACCGCAGATTAGTTTGTGCAGCACCACAGATAACCGGACCGTTCAAGATTGCACGCCTAGCCAATACATTGTCAGATTTGGGAACGGCACTTTCCGTAATCGATGATACAGAGGGAGCTGCCGCCGCGCTGTCCGAATGCGACACGTTACGGCGGCAGATTCACCAACCCGTATAATCAGTCGAGCGCTACTCTGAGGCGTAAACCCTGCCAGCCTCGGTTAGCCTGCCGTCCTTGTGAAACAGAGAAGATGCACGAAGCATAGGCGATCGACTAGTAAACCAAGCATAGCGCTTAACGTAGCTCATATGGTTCAGCGCCGGAAGTACAATCCTTAGGAATTGCGCTACATCGTGAGCAGTAAACTTCTTACTTACCTGGTTCTTGGTACTCCAGTCCACATTCGCGAACTCTGTGATCCACACTGGCATGTGATACATTTCGTGAACACGCCGCACATAGCCTAGAAATGCCTTGGCATTCGGCATGCCGTACCAGTGAATAGGTACAAAGTCTACTCTATCGCCGGCAGCCTTTGCTCCCGCCATGAATCGCTGCATCCATGGTCCATCCGCGTGCACTGCGCCCGGAGCCCCCAACGGGAGGTTCGAAGTCATAAGGATTGGCCATACCTTAAGTGCGCTGGAAACCGACATGTTTGATTGGGTCTTGTTGTCCGGTTCGTTGAAACCCAATAGGTAGCGGGAATGGAGTGTGCTTTTGAGATTCGCGATGGTCTGGGCGGCTTTACCGGATTTATCTCCATACCAGCCCCACACCATAGGAACGAACTCCACACCCGTTGGTACTGAAGCCTGTGGTCCAATACCCCAATCGTAGTACCAGGCTAGGTGAAGCATTTGCGCAGGTCTGAATCCACGTTGCTTCTTGTAAATACCTAGGCCTTTCTTCGGGTTGACAGCGCCAACACCGTCGGCGTTCTCCTCACTAGAATTCTGATACCCTATCGTCGCAACCCTGGCAGCATGACCCACCCCACCGCTCGCACCTGCCAGACTATCTTCAACTCCGGTTAACGCCAAGCCAAGGGCTAATACCAAAAGGAAACCACGTTTCATTTCGCCTCCATCAAAGATTGCTACCAGTTACCTACGATTTAGTACAAACTGCGATTCAAATCGTGCACACATCCCATCCGCAGCAACAGCGACTCTGGTGGAAAGCAGGACTACTCGCTCCTCGAATGTACCAGGGTATTTGATAATACTTTACCCGTGGATAGTCGGCGCGTGCCGGAGGGGAGCGTGCTTTGCAAAATACCACCTACGCGTCTCACAGATAGGTTTGAGAAGGCGAGACGGTAAAATTGCCTCAAGAACGTAAAATTGTGCGTGCAATGTGTCAATAACCAGATACCGCAGTATTGTGAGCAGATTTACATCTGTCGCAGGAACTCTATTACTCAGACACCACCGAGTACATTATTGTTCAAAAAATTTTTTCAACATTTCGCAACTTTGGAAATTGACATATGTTGCAATTATTATTATCACTTGTTCTCTAATTGGCAGGTCAAAAGCCAAAATGGCGGCACAATCTACAATTGTGCCGCCATTTTGCACTTGAAGGAACCTGCGACGGCTACTTGAGGTTGGGTCGTGGATTAAAGTGCTGAGGTATGTGTGTAACTATCCCTCTTGCGATGTCTACGGGCTTAACCCCCGTCCATTTCCAGCCGAGCTGTGCCTGGAGCTCGACGTGGTTGACAAGGTTAACTGGTATCTCTGCATAGGAGGCGGAGAGCGGTTTTCTTGTTCCGTCCAAACGTGCTATGTCAAACGCACTTACAAGATTCGCAATTCCGGATGTCTGATCGTCCAATGGTCCCATGTTGGACGAACGATATTTACGTTGACCCAATTTCCGAGCGGCGTTTTCATCAGGCAAATCGGCTAGCGGTGTAAGCTGAAATATCGCATCGGCTAGTTTCACTACGCTAGCGGTGCATCCTTGTTGGTGATCAATGTATCCAGTTTTGCAGTAGGGTGAAATCACTAATACAGGAATACGTGGTCCCAGGGATAGAGGCTTGCCATCTGGCCCCACATTTAGGAGCGGTGGGGCGACATGGTCATAGTCGCCCTCACAATCATCCCATGTGATTACAATCGCACAGTTCTTCCAGTACTTGCTGGCAGCAATTGTGTTTACGGCCCTGGCAAGCAGCGCCTCACTAATCTGCGAGTCGGAATCCCCAGGGTGGTCGTCGTCCCCAAGGAACCGCCCTGTTGCCCTCACCGAATGGTCTGCAGGTCTTAATCCCATAAGGTTGCGCTTGCCACCTTTGACATAGTAGACGCCAGGACCAGCGAGAGTGCCGCCGCGCACATCGGAGAAGAACCGATTCAAACCGTGAAGATGAGACGCCATCACCGGATTGTTGGATATATATCCAAAATACTGCGGACCATTATGATGAGTAACGTACGAGATGTGGAGGCCATCTGCATCTACAGGATCATTGCCTGTTGCTTTAGGATGCGAGCTAAAACCTTCCTCGTACCAGCCCCAGTTGAATGATTTATGCTCATTGTCCGCAATGTAGCCAACGTCGCGCTTCACGTCCGCCAAATCGCCCTCAGGATCACGGTCATGTTTAACCGTGGTGGGAAGCTGGCTGCCAGTTAACGTTAGCATCACAGTTGCGAACGTTAGATTTTTCTGAACGCGCCCAGGCCTATTTTCTAACTTGGTGTAATCATGAGGGTTGTACGGCATGCGTCCATTTGCAGTTTTATCCTGAGGTGACCCCCAGAATGGATTAGAATCGTTCACTACAGGCACTCCGGGTCCCGAGCCGCCGTTCCCCTTAAAAGCCTCGTCAGGATGACGCAGCCATTGGGTAATTCCAGTTTGTGCTGCAATAATACTCAAATTACCAGGAGTGGAGTCTGCGGCCATTTCCTCAAAAATGTCATCGCACAGCACAAACCGATGTGCATATCTCCAGAGGAACGGTATCGTGCTTCCATCCTCGTACGCCATCTCTAACTCACCGTAGCGCATTGCCTTCAAGGTCGGCTTATTACCGTTCCACGAGTGAGCACGCTCTTCAGCCATGGCGAAATGATCCATTAGCGGCCGGCCATTCGTCACATCCATTTTTGCAAGGGTAAGTGGATGAGAGTGTCCCACGCTACCCAGGTCTGCGGCAGCATTAGCGCGCCCCAGTCGAAATGGTGAAATCTGGAACGGATTTCCCCTGGTATCCAAAAGCACCTGATAAAACCCAGTTGTCTCCTTAGCAGGTCGGCTATAGAGTCCATTAGCACCTGGGAATGTACCGAAATAGCTATCGAATGAGCGATTTTCCTGATAGAGTACAAAGAGGTACTTCACATGTCGACGTAATTGTTTGATAATCGGCATGGCATCATTGGCCGTGTTCGTCTTGCCACCAGCCAGGGCGTTAGTAGGCCCAAAGATTGTCAGCATGCAAATACCTGCAGCGATGCAGACCGAAGGAAATCGTGGGTTCAACCGTCGGATCGACATGGTTAGCTATCCTTATAAGAACTGGCACACGAGGTTCGCGATTCAGGTTACCAGCTTACAACCATGAATTCATACTGCTTAACATAAATTTAACAATTGACCGCTAGGTAAATTCGACAAAATTCCTAAATCTTTAGCCCTGAAAATTACCAGTTTATTTACCAACAATGGAGATGGAGTTGCAGAGTTCGATGCATAGGTTTTCTAGCAAGGGCTCGCACGACTAGCACAAAAGATCCCTAAAAAGGGAGCCCAATCCGGCAGGATGCCGGGTATCGGGCACGTAAGTGTCCAAGGGCATTTCACGGAGGAGACCGACAGCAATGGGATTGTACATTAACACTAACGTCACTGCGATGGATGCACTTCGCAACCTGTCTAACATTTCAGGTACTGTCGCCGGTGACATTCAGAAACTATCTAGCGGCCTGGCCATTAACTCTGCAGCGGATAACCCCTCGGGCCTTATCATCTCGGAGAATTTGAAGGCGCAGATAAACGGACTAAACCAAGCTGTTGCAAACAGCCAGGATGCTAACAACCTTATCAAAACTGCCGACGGCGCCCTTTCATCGGTCAGTGGACTGCTGGATACCATCCGGCAGCTGGCGGTGCACGCTGCCAACACCGGTGTAAACGATCAGGTTGCCATTCAGGCCGATCAGCAGCAGATCAATTCGGCTGTTGGAAGTATTGAGCGAATCGCTGAGAACACTCAGTTTGGGTCCAAGCATCTGCTCGATGGAACCTCTGGAATCACCGCATCCATCGTTAACACCAAGGATGTCGCTGGTATTAACATTGGCGGCACGTTCAACAACCTCGCAACTCAAACGGGCACACTCAGCATGCAGGTTAACAACGTCGCCACTCGGGCTATCTCCATTGGGAACGTGACCTACGCGTCGGTTAATGCCAGTTTGGCAACTGCGAACGGCACCAACGTTAATAACAACGGCGGTACCATTGTGATCAACGGCCAAACGGTAAAAGTCGCAGCGTCCGATACGGTACAAACTGTACTTAACGACATCAACAATCTGTCGAGCAGTACGGGCGTTTCTGCACAGTTCAGCTCGGGGAACGGCTCCGGCGTCATCGTGCTAACACAGCAGACCTACGGCGCCAACTTCAAGATCAACGAGAATGAGAGCAGCGCTCTTATTAATGGAACTGCAGGTACGCTGGTCGCCGGCCAGAATGCAACGGTAACAGTTACTGCTTATGCACTGCTTAACGGTGTTGTCACTACAACGGTGTCAACATTCGTCGGTGGAAGAAGCACCAGCGACAGCGGTCTACTCGCCTCGGATACGCTTGGCAACTCAATACTCCTTACTGAGGGAGCACTTACAGATGCGACTGGCTCTACCGTCGCGATTGCAAGCGTAACAGCAGGAAGCCTGCAGTTTCAGGTAGGCGCCAACGCTGGCCAGGTGGTAAATGCGAACCTGGGCAACATTCGCACCACGAACCTCGGAACCACTGCGGTCGCGGGACTGAACCTGTCGAATATCGATGTTACTACAGCAACCGGTGCATCCAATGCGATCCTGGTAACAGACAATGCCATTCAGCAAATCTCCCAACTTCGTGCAGGTTTGGGCGCATTTGAAGCTGAGACATTGAACCCAACCATTCAGTACCTTGGCATTGGCGCTGAAAACCTTTCGGCCTCCCAAAGCCAAATCGCCGATACAAACGTTGCGGCGACAGTCGTAGACCTTACCAAGTCGCAGATCATTGAGCAGGCAGCCACTTCTGTGCTGGCCCAAGCCAACACAGAACCGCAGAATGTTCTGAAGCTAATTCCGTAACCCGGTAGCACGTTAGCCGACTACAGGACAAAAATTCTGTAGTCGGCTTATATTTTTGCGGGTTTTTGCCGACAATCACCATGAAGTATAAAAACTGGCAATGGTGTCAGTTACAAACAGGCAGTGGAAACGAAGGCGTAAACGTTTGCGTGAGGCACGTGCTGCCCACATCAGGGGGATATTATGGTTAGTGGAACATCGGGAACTTCATCTACTGGCACTTCAAGCAGCGCGAGTACAACAACTGTGCCAGGTATTGGCAACGGGCTTAATGGTACCTACGGAGTGTTAGGACAACAGGCCAGCAATCCAATATCGTTCTCAGGACTAGCTAGCGGTATTAACACATCACAGATTATTCAGGAGATGTTGACGATAGACCGCCTGCCAGAGCAACCACTGGTTGCTGACCAGCAACTCGCACAAAACAAGATGAATGCGTACAATGCACTCAGCGCACAGCTGCTGGGTCTTCAGGCTACAGTGTTCCCACTAAACGGATTACGGTCCTTCGACCTCGTGACGGCAACGACCGCCAATCCTGCAGTTGCCACAGTCACTGCTCAAACAGGAGCTCAGACAGGTACACACACGCTATCCGTAAGCCAGTTGGCAACTGCACAGCTTGTGAGTGCGGCGCCACAGTCTAGCCAAACAGCACCGCTTGGCATCACCGGGGCGTTTCTCATTAACGGCAAGACCGTGAACGTCACGGCGTCTGACAGCCTTCAGACACTGGCCTCCAACATAAATGCAGTGCAAGGTGGTGTCACAGCATCCATCCTATCCCCCAGCGCTAACCAGTACTACCTCACCTTGGGCAGTAACAACTCAGGTGTACAGGGGACCATGAGCCTTGCCGATTCTGGCAGCAGTACCGTCCTTTCACAGCTTGGTATCACGGGCACAACGTCCAGCATTAGCCATGTGTTGACCGGTACCGGCGGTGGCGCAGGATCGGATCTCTTCTCGGACAGTGCCACGCCCGTAAATACGTTATTGGGCCAGCAAACTGCCGCTGCTGGCACAGTTACAATTAATCTTACCGGTGGACAATCAGCCAGCGTAAACATTAACCTTAACCAGTCTCTTACCGATATCGCCACTACGATTAACTCGGCGTTCGGTAGCTCCGTGGCGAACGTTGTAACTGTCAACAATCCAATCACCAATACAAATGAACAGCAGCTACAGATTACTGGAGCATCCGGCTTTACTGATAGCAATAATGTTCTGGCCGATCTGGGATTGTACCAGGCAAACATTGCGACAGGACGAACGCTAACACAGGCGCAGGATGCCAAATTCACGCTAGATGGTATTGCTGCAACACGCGCAACAAACAGCTTCTCCGATGCAATATCGGGCGTTACGATAAACCTGCTTCAAGACACAACGAGTTCAACAACCGGTACCGCGCCTACAACCACTTTCACAGTTGCGCCAGATACCAAGACCATTCAGTCAAACATCGACGCGTTTGCTAAAGCATACAATTCGACGATTGACTTAATGAATAACTATACACAATTCAATACTCAAAATAGTCAAACCGGCGCTCTATTTGGCGACTCGCTGACCGAGTCGATACAGAACCAGATGGGTAACCTGGCAAGCGGCCAAATTGCAGGCTTACCTAATAACCTATCCGCACTATCACAAGCTGGTATCACATTAGACCAGTACGGCCACCTCGTGGTTGACGACACCGCCCTAGGGAAAGCCCTAAGCAGCAATCTACAAGGCGTTGCGAACCTGTTTCAGGCAAACGGACAGGCCAGCGACTCCAACGTCCAGTTCGTAAGTAGCACAGCCCAATCGCAGCCCAGTTCCGCTGCCGGGTACGCGGTGCAAATTACATCCCCCGCTACCCAAGCGAGTTACACCACCGCTACGGCGCAAACATCGCCCACTACAGCAGCGGAGTCGTTAACATTTCAAGGGGCTCTATTCGGCACGGCAGATATCGCCCCGGGAGGCCAGGGTCCGCTCAGCGGTCCGTCGATTAACATCCCCGTGGGCAGTACCGCAGCGGATATCGTGTCGCTTATAAACTCTAATACCGCTGTTAGCTCGCAGTTATCCGCTTCGCTAGACTCCACCGGGCACCTAAAACTTACTTCTAAGTTATATGGCTCTGCTGCGTCATTCCAAGTCGTCTCTAGTGCGGCAGCGTCAACCAACACCAGTGGAATAGGCAATGTAGTCCTTGCAGTGACTGGTCAGGATGTACAGGGAACCATCAACGGAGAGCCAGCAACCGGCAACGGCCAGTACCTTACGGGTTCCATGCAGGGTGCCAATGGCACGGCAAACGGGCAAGCGCTCGGTCTAGAGCTCCGTGTTACGGCCACTCAGCCTGGCTCCTATGGTAACGTGGTTTATACAAGTGGTGTCGCCAATCAGCTCAACAACATGATCACCAACTTGACTGACCCATCCGTTGGCCTTATCACTGTTGCTACCCAGAATCTGCAGACGCAGTACAACAACGACCAGACAAACATTAATCAAATCGAGGCGAACATCACACTGGAACAGCAGACATTGCAGCTGCAGTTCACTGCAATGGAGCAGGCAATCTCTACCCTGCAGGCTAATAGCGCCGGCTTGGCGGCACTAACAAGTGCAGGATCCGCAACGGCAAGCGCAGGAAGTGCAGCAAGCGCTGCAGGTGCAAGCAGCACCGCAAGCGGTGGCACTTCTAGCAGCACGTCCTCCAGCTCAGGTACACCACCCGGCGGCTAATGGCACCTTCTAAGGTCCAACTAGCCCAACAATTGGTTTGAAGTGCGCGAGAAAGCAGTAAGAAATACGCAGGGAGTTACGTTCACCCTATGAACCGACCCGATATGCTTGCGGGACGCGAACGTTCTGGCAGAAGTGCCGGCGGGCGCAACATGAAATACTTACGAGCGAAGGTGGAAACTGCAACCCCCACTCAGCTTGTCGTGATGCTCTATGATGGTGCAGTGAGGTTCTGTTCCTTAGCAATAGAAGCCATGGAACTGCACCAATATGAGGACCAGAATAACAATATAAAACGTGCGGAAGACATCGTTTGTGAGCTTATGGGTTCACTCAACCAGGAAGCAGGCGGTGAGGTTGCCGCAAACCTGCTTCGCATCTATACATATTTGTACCAGGAGTTGGTACAGGCCAACCTAAATGACGATCTCGACGCACTCAAGCGCGTTCTTACCCATCTTGAAGCATTGCGCGAGAGTTGGGTTGAACTTGACCGGCAGGCACGGGCAGGAACAGTCGCTGGCACTCCCACCACCGCTACAACCCAAAGACTGGGAGATTTCAATGCGTGACTACGATTCTCGCTCAATGGCAGTCAATCCGCAGCAGTCTAAATCGCTTGCAAATCTGGAATGGCTCACTGTTCGAATTGAACGGGCTATTGAGTTGCGCGATTTTGAACAGGCGGTGCAGTGTGTGGGCCTGCTTGACGCAGTGGTAGACAGATGCCGCCTTGAATACCAAGCGCATCCGGGTGACGAATTCGCATCTGCCGCGGCTGCGATAGGAAAGCGACTGCAGCTATGCACAGTACAATTAACGGCGGAACGGAATAACATGGCGCGCAAACTGTTAAGGCTACGGCGCGGTAAACGGATGATCCGCCAGACAATTAAGGTGGTTCCTGTTTTTCGCGCTGCTGTACGCATAGATAGAACCACCTAGCAGCCTGACCAGAAGAATGGTCGCGAACAACGGCGAGGAACATGAATGCAACGGGCCCCTGTTTAACCAGGGGCCCGTTGCATTAGGGTGTACGGAGATTATCGGTGGCGGGTAGGACCTATAAGGATCTTCACGTCATGCCCGCCCTCGTGTACAGTTACAGTGATAGGTTTAACATCTTCCTTCGATTCTGGCACGGGTTTTAATTTAATTCGCCGGGCCTCTAGCCAATGATGTTCATTGTACGGGGTATTCAACTGGCTTAGTGTAACACCCTGGCCATAATTCGCGGCGTTAATAAACCAGCCCTCACCCACGTATATTCCCACGTGGCTAACGCCATGGCGATAGGTGTTCTTGAAAAACACAAGGTCACCTGCCTGCAAATCCCCTTTAGGAATCCGACGGCCCATGTGAATCTGCTCAGAGGTACAGTGCGGCAGGTAAATTCCCCATTTTCGGTACACGGCCTGAACAAACCCCGAGCAATCGAATCCCGATCTTGGAGATGCCCCACCCCATCGGTAAGGCAACCCTCTGTAACTAAGCGCAGTGCGCATTAGCAGCTCTGCACGAGAATACGTGCGGGCGTCCGGTTTGGGCGATTTGTTGGAATGCTTTTCGGGTGAATGAGATTTGACCGATTTCGAGGCTTCTTTTGAAGACTGAGGGGAAGCTAGGGATACTGTGGAAGGTAGAACTAGAACGAATGCTGTGTACAACGCAAGTCTCGACTTGCCGACACAAAGGAAACGGAATGGTGCTTCTTTACCTGTCAATAATCATGTTACCTTTCCCCATAGCGGGCAGTGTTTAACACATAGTAATTATTATGGCAGGAAATTGGCTGCTTTTGACCCCTCCATCCCATTTCTCGCAATATTCTTGCAAAAGTCTAAGCAAGTCCTGTTTTACATGAGCGTGATCGACAATTTGGTACACTTACTCACACCACCACGTTTACCTTTGGTAACTTTCGGGCCCAAAAACATAGAGATGAAGTTGTTTTGGTAAGTTTCTGGTTGATAGATAACCATTTATGGTGCGAAGTAAGGTTTAATAGAGTCCGAACATCCGTCGGACGCTCCGTCTGCGCGGCACAATGAGATATTCCCCTAACTACACAAGGAATGATTATGCAACGTTCAACCACTAACCTGCTGCTATGCGGTATCGCATGTACGGCACTATCCCTGGCTGGCTGGCAGCCCGCAAAAGCTAGCAATGCAGCCTCAAGCCGTCGAGCAACCGAACAATCCTTTGCTGCTCGCGTTAATCCTTTCATTGGAACTGGCCAGGGTCCCGGAGGCAGCATAAACCTCTTTCCCGGCGCCTCGGCGCCATTCGGCATGGTTCAGATTAGTCCAGATACCGAACCTCAAGGTTACGGATACCACTACTGGGAGCACACCATTCAGGGGTTCAGCATGACCCACATGAGCGGGCCGGGCTGCAGTAACGAAGGCGACGTGTTTTTCACCGCAACCACGGGTCCAGTGCACACTCAACTTAAGAATATTGAGTCTCCATACAGCCATTCGGATGAGAGCGCGCATCCCGGGTATTACCGTGTGCAGCTTAAGAAATGGTCTGTAGGTGCAGAGCTCACGGCATCCACGCACGTGGGAATGGCGCGCTTTACGTTTCCTGCTCACGAACGGGCTAACTTCCTTGTTCCCATAAGCCATACGCTTAACTACACGACGGGCGCCAAAGTCAACATCGTGGGAAACAATACAATTGAAGGGTATGTTGACGACAGGTGTTTTTGTGGCAGTCAACATGTCTATCGCGTTCACTACATCATGAAGTTTAGCCAACCGTTCACCAGCCACGGCACGTGGATGAATAGCGACTTCTCGCCCGACTCGTCTACAATGGTGCAGACACACGATGATCAGTGGGACGGCGGCTATGTGAGCTGGCCCGCTACTGACGCAAAACGGGTGATTACGGTCAAAATTGGGATCTCCTACGTTGACCTTAAAGGTGCAGAGAAAAATCTCAACGCGGAGGCAGGTAACCTCTCGTTCAATGCCATGCACAGCCGAGCCACCAATGCGTGGAACACGGAGCTTTCCGTTGTAGATGCAAAGGGCGGTACACCGGCCGAGCAGCAGGTGTTCTACACCGCACTCTACCATTCACTTCTAACCCCGAGCGTCTTTAGTGACGTGGATGGTCGTTACCTTGGTTTTGACGACAAAATCCATCGGATAGCGGCTGGGCATAACGTCTACTGCAACTTTTCGGGTTGGGATGTCTATCGATCACAATTGCCGCTTGTGGCACTACTTAAACCGACCGTAATGGCAGACATGTGCCAGTCGATCGTTCTAATGTACCAACAGGGCGGCTGGATTGGGCGATGGCCACAGATTAATCATTACACGAATGTTATGTGCGGAAGTCCGCTGACTACGGTTCTTTGCACAGCATGGATGGATGGCATTCACGGATTCAACATAAAGGCAGCCTATGAAGGCATGCTCAAAGATGCCACCGAAGCGGCACCGCCCGGCCATGATTACGCGGGCGAATCCAGCATTTCCTGGATCAATAAGCTTCATTTCGTGCCCGACGACAAAGAGGGGTACGGATCTGTTTCGCAACTGCAGGAAGATTGTGTAGCCTATGCGTCGCTCGCCTACGTTGCGCACGCACTTCATCATGACCAAGATGCATCGATGCTTCTTAAGCGTGCGGAATTTGAACGGAACCTTTTTGATGCCTCCGACGGATATTTTCGGCCACGTCTATCTAATGGCAAGTGGCGAACACCGTTCGATCCCAATCAGACTCAGGGTTATGTCGAAGGATCTGGTTGGCACTACCAATGGCTTGCACCGGCAGATATGTCCTGGCTCGTGGCAACCGTGGGCAAAGATCGCTTCAACAGGCGACTCCAGTCCTTCTTTGATTACCCGAAGTCACAGTGGAATTCGAAATACTACAACCCCTACAATGAAACTGATTTGGAAGCTCCCTTTGAATTTGACTACTCGGGCAAACCATGGCGCACACAGGCTGCCGTGCGCCGGGTTCTACGAGAAGACTACAACACCAGCCCAGATGGCGTGCCCGGTAATGACGACTTGGGTGAAATGTCTTCCTGGTGTGTGTGCAGCATGATGGGCATCTACGCAATTGATCCCGCAAGCACCACGTACGCACTTTCAACGCCCGTGTTCCCGAGCGTCACCATTCACCTGTCTAGACCTTACAATGGCCGAACATTCACCATTTTGACCACGCCGACCGGTGAAAAAGCCGTGTACACAAGGGCGGTAACGCTTAACAGCCAACCACTAAACGATGACTACATCACCGCAGCCGATATTACATCGGGCGGTACAATCCATTTCATCGCCGGCACGGCTCCTAATCGTAAGTGGGCGGCCACACCGTCAACAGAGCCCAGCTCTATTGGGTCCTTAACTTGGGCTAAACACTAGCACCTCTAAGCGTCCTATTCAACAAAAACAGGGTCTCGGCATCCAGCCGAAACCCTGTTTTTATGTCAGTAGGGCAGAGTCTATCAATTCGTGTTACCGTTCAAACAGAGGCTTTGCAACTCGACGAGTGACGGAAAATTGACAATTAAATAAGCCTGATTAAAAACTTTGATTAATTTGCATCTGTACCCTTGACAATTGAGATTAATCGCAGTATAGTTAACGAAACTTAGTTTCGGTCGCAAAATGAGGGCAGTTTTTAGCAGTTAGCAAACTTGATCAAGAGACGAGGCTAAACAGTCATGGTATTACGTAGGGCAAAGTTAAAGGATGTCGCCGCCCAGGCTGGTGTTTCAATAAGCACAGCATCCAAGGCGTTTAATAATAAACCGCAGGTGTCACAGTCAACTAAAGCGCGCGTCTTCGAAGCGGCCGCCACGTTGCACTTCGCACCTAATGCGCTCATCCGCTCCCTGCAGTGCGGCAGCGCCAACACGATAGGCATATGTACCTGGCCCTTTAGTCTTGACAGCGTGACACGTTCGCTGGCAATGCAAGTGATGCATGGTATCTACGAGGCCAGCAACTCTTATCGAAAGGACCTTCTCCTTTTCTCCAGGCTTCTAGAACCCGATACTGCTTCCCTGTTACCTACCTTCATGGATGGAAGAGTGGATGGCCTGATACTTAGCCCCCACGTGCTTTCGCACCGTGATCTTGTACAACTTTCAGAAGGCGGGCTGCCGACAGTTGTACTTTACAACGGCGAACTACCAGACAACATGGGATCAGTACTCATTGATAACTACTCTGGTATTCGACGGTCAATACAACACCTTCATTCGCTTGGACATACACGTATCGCATTCCATAGACCGGGTGATACGTTCGATTTTAGACAGCGCACTGCTACCTACAGGCAGGTCGTTTCGGAGTTGGGTTTACGAAGTACAGCGCAAATGCTATTGCAGGACGACAGTTTCACGAGCGATCTGGAGCAGCATTGGCACCATTTGCAATCGCTGCCAGAGCCGCCCACGGCACTAATAGTTGGCCATGATGCCACAGCATTGGAGTGGCTCGAAATGTTGGGTGCTAAAGGAGTGCAGGTACCTGGCGATATTTCGATAATCGGTTTCGATGACGTGCCGGCCGCAGGTTCATCTGGTTTGACCACTGTTCGTCAGGACGCCACCGAAGTTGGCCGTCAGGCGATGCACATGCTCTGGTGGATTATGGCTGGTGAGCGGCCATCAGCCTGCCGAAGGACCTTGGACGTGGAGCTTATTGTGCGCGCGACCACCGCGCCGCCGCGAGTGGCGGGATAAAGGAGGAGGTATAGGAGCGATTTGTAATACCGCAACTACTCGGAGACTGCCGAAAGTGTAGGCACGTCTCCGGTGACATTAACCAATGTCGATTATATGCCCAAATGATAATCTCAGGAGAAGATCATGCACCGTAATCATTCTGGTGTTCATAGCGATACACACAGTGGCGCTGGTATCCACAGCGCGTTCACGCTTATAGAACTGCTGGTAGTAATTGCAATTATTGCTATTCTTGCCGCAATACTTTTCCCTGTTTTTGCCCAGGCCCGCGAGAAGGCACGCGCAATCACCTGCATTTCTAACATGAATCAGATCACGCTTGCCACTCTCATGTATGTTCAGGACTACGACGAGTCCTTCTGCAATGAAGGTGTCGCCGGTCCAACTAATGGATGGGGTTGGCAGGACACGTGGCTGGTAGAAACTCAACCCTATATCAAGGATTACAACGCCCTACGGTGTCCCGACGACTCGCACTACACACCTACTGGATCTGGCCCCACATTCAGCTACGCCGCCAACGGTAACTTCTGCTGGACGGGAACATGGTCACTCTGCGGCCTTATCAATCCGGCGAGAACCTGGTGCAGTGACTACGCCTTAGCGGTAAGTGATGCATCGGTAAACTTCCCGGCCGAAACAATCCTGTTTTCGGAACGGCGTACGATGGGCCCAAACTCCTGGATGTACCAGCAGGATAACGGTGGAATACAGGGCGCGTTCAGCCCGTGGGCCACGGTAATCATTGGTGATGACGGAGTGGATGCAGGAAATCAGCTTCCTGGGCAGGCAGGCGGAATGGACAACGGCCAGTTTACCGTTGGAGTGGATGGCACATGGAAACCAGCTGATCCGAATTCTACTGGTACCGTCGGTTTGCACAACGGTTTCGGCAATTTCGCCTTTGCCGACGGCCATGTAAAAGCCATGATCCCACAGCAAACTGTAAACCCGGATCCTAAGATCGGGAACACGTGTACAACACCGTTCCTTAAAATGTGGGACCGCACCCGCCCCACGTCCAACTAGGAGGATTCAAATGGTAAATAATACTGCCGGTCGATTTGCAATGCTGTTCGCGCTAACGGCAGTGGTGTGCCTTACCACAGGATGTTCGCACAAGGCACAGTTTGGTAGCAAAAAGCAAGATTGGGCTAAGACACCGCCACCGTCCTGGTACCGCGGCCCCGGCCAACCGGGAGGACCAGCTACTGGCCCGAAAAGCGCACCAACTACCGCTGCTCCCGCTGCACCCGCAGGCCGATAGCTAACCGTGTCCCGCAGGGGCTGTCCTAAAAACTAAGGGCAGCCCCTGTTCCTCATCTCCCGTTTTGTCCACTACCTCGACACGCCAGCCTATAGCGGCACAAATGCATTGAGCAGGTAACTCCCCAGATTTGCGACACCCCAGGACAATGTCTCCTAGGGCCGCAGGAAACTCACGAAATTGAAGGTGTTTGGAGTGGACTTGACTTAAACAAGCTCAATATGACAAAATGCGATGTTATCGATAACATATCCTTCAGCCGTGAGTGCGCTCACCATTCCTGTTAACTAAATAGTTAGGAACAGAAGACAGAACCCTTGCATCTGTTCATAGCAAATTGCGTCTGCAACGGCAGCGTTAAAGAGGAGCTGTAGTGAGTGGAATTTGTAGTGGGCATTCAGCAATTTCAAGTCTAATGGGATGCACTGGCTGCATGGTCAAGGAATAGTGCCGCCCCGCGCACACGTTTAAGTCGGCGAGTTAGCGCTATCTTTCCGATTCTTAAACGACCTATTAGCCATTACCACCAACCTCACGCGATATAGCCGCGCAACTGGCACGTGGTGACTGTACTAGCTTGCAATTTGCTTATCTATACCGTAAGGACAATTGAAACATGCAGGTATTAAACCGACGATACGGCGCAACTTTCATCATGCTGAGCATTGTCCTTGCCACGACTTCGCCGTCGAGCGCGAACCCAGCATTTCCTAAGTCATTCAAGTTGTCCTCAGGCTGGGCGATGCTCGATGCAAATCATGTTAACGCCCAGGGCAGCGTGGTCTCTACCGTGCGGTACCGGCCAGCGGTTCCGTGGCGCCGTGCCGTGGTACCTGGTACCGTTCTTACCACCTTGGTTGCAAATGGCGTCTATCCAGAGCCATTGTATGGCCGCAACAGTCTACCCAGCGTAATTCCAGATACTTTGTGTCGAACCTCCTACTGGTACCGCACGTCTTTCACCATTCCTCACGGTTACCTTCACCGACAAATATTTCTCGACTTCGACGGCGTCAACTATAAAGCCAGAGTATGGCTGAATGGGAAGCCATCTGGCACTATCTCCGGCGCTTTCACTCGCGGGGTTTTCAACATTACTCAGGATGTCGTAACCAAAGGCAAGAATGTGTTGGCAGTAGAGATCCTTCCACCTTTTCAGCCAGGACAACCCAAAATTCAAACATTGGGCAACGGGTACGGTCCAAACGGAGGCGTACTTGAGGGAAATACCCCAACGTTCTTTGATACGATTGGTTGGGACTGGATGCCAGGGATTGCCGATCGCGATATGGGAATTTGGCAAAATGTCTCGGTATATGCCACCGGCCCCGTAGTAATTACACATCCATACGTCACCTCAAAGATTACCTTTGGCGCCATTAACAACGCAGTGATGACGGTTCAAGCGACATTACGCAACGTAACCGGAAACGTTGAATCTGGCCGATTCACGGGCAAATTGGCTGGCCGTACATTCGCCACGAGTGAAATTTCGCTGCCACCCCATAGCACGCGTACGCTAATGTTTGATGGTAACAGGGTTCCTGCCCTCTCAATACGCTCCCCACACCTATGGTGGCCCAACGGTTACGGGCAACACACTATTTATCACCTCCGGTTGGAATTTCTTCAGGGATCGGGAATAAGCGACTTTCGCGTGGTGCCCTTTGGAATTCGTTCGATACGATACGGCGTTGAACATGGAACTGGCGCGCTGAAGTTTACGGTTAACAATGTTCCCATTATGATTCGTGGTGGTGACTGGGGAATGGATGAGGCCATGAAGCGCAGTCCCCATGCACGCCTCAATGCTGAAATCAAGTTGAACGCCGAAGCCGGCTTTAATATGATTAGAAACTGGTGCGGTCAGACAACTCAATCCGAGTTTTACAGGCTCTGCGACAAATATGGAATTCTGGTGTGGAACGACTACTGGTTGGACGATACTGTACACTACGGTATCGCTCGACAACAGAAAGTGTTCATTGCAAACGCAAAGGATATGTTGTACCACTACCGCAATCACCCTTGCATTGCTGTATGGTGCGAAAAGAACGAATTCCCCATCGGGCCTCCGTTTGAAAGGGCATTGCGCGCGGTTACGCAGAGACTAGATCCTAGCCGGTTACTTCAAGCTTGCTCATCGAGCGGCGACGGTGTCGGCGATGGGTACTATGGAATTGAACCGGTACGTTTCTACTTTGACAAGCGTAAGGATGTCTTCCATACTGAAATGGGAGCTCCTTCCATCCCCACGCTGCAGGACATCCATCGCATGATGCCCCAGCAGGACTGGAATACCTTCAACGATGACTGGACGGAGCACGACATGTGCCAGTACAACTACCAGGAGGCGCTCACTTCGCGCTATGGACCGATTACTGGTACCCGTGATTTTGTTCGGAAGGCCCAACTTGCGGATTACGAAACCTTTCGTGCGATGTTTGAAGGCACCAATGCCCGGATGTTCGACCCGTACACTGGATTAATGATTTGGATGAGTAACCCTGCCCAACCAAGCATGGTATGGCAGATTTATTCTTACTACCTGGAGCCGAATTCGGCCTACTACGCCGTTAAGCACGCATGCGAGCGAATTCACGTGCAGATGAGTCCATCAGGTGAGGTTCAGATCATAAACAACACCACCCACAATCTGCACTCGCTACAGTTGGTGGCACAGGTTTACGATCTCAATGGTAGGTTGGCCGGCACACAAACAGCGCAAGTGAACGCCGCCTCATTCACGGCCGCCGGTGTTATGCAGGTCAATTGGAAGCCTGATATGTCTCAAGTGACCTTTGTGCGGCTTAGGTTACGAGGAAAATCAGGTGCAGTTTTGTCGCGCAACTTTTATTGGCATAACAGCACAGCGAAATCCGAAGATTACCGAAGCATGGAGACAATGCCACATGTGCTCGTGAAAGTTCACGGTTCATGCAAAATAATCGGTGAGACAGAATTGATCCAACTGCGAGTTTCGAACACCAGTAATGCTGTTGCCCTCCTAACTCACCTGCAACTACGGAGCAGTGTCACTAATGCGCGTGTACTTCCTGCTTACTACACCAGCAACTATTTTTCGCTCGTGCCAGGTGAGTCGCGACAGGTAACAATTAGTGTGGATAAACGGCTGTTAGCTGGCGCTGAACCGCTCATTGTTGTGGATGGTTGGAACGTAAGCTGTTCAGCTGCACGTTACACCTCATTACGTGTTGCCCCAAGTAGATCGACCGGCTTCGCGCATAGCAGCAATGTCAAGAACATAGATTGCGGCGTGGGCTGGCTTCCAGGATATACCGCGGACTGCTATTATGAGGGCGGCAACCAGGAGACCTGTGACGAATCAGTTTCCACTCGGAATACACCTCTCGCTGCGCCCGCGATTTTGTATCGTACCGACCGTCATGGACCATGCGATTACAGGATTCCTGCTATCTCCGGACGTGAGTACACGGTTCTATTGCACTTCGCGGAAACGTACTACACAGCACCACAGAAACGGGTATTTAATGTCCTGATAAACGGAAAGCCAGTGCTGAAAAATCTAGACATTTTCGCCGCCGCCGGTGGCAAAGACAGAGCATTAGTCGAAAAGTTCACCGGCGTGCAGTCGGTCAACGGGATCATAAACATCCGGCTAACCAACGGACCGGTTGATGAACCTACGATTTGTGGAATCCAGGTTTTACCTAACCAAACCAGCAGATAGATTATCGCGAGGATATGCATGTTCACCAAATTCACTACGCTCTCGCTTGGGCAGGTTAAGATAATTGCGGCCTTAATATTCGTCAGCAGCATAGTGGTTGCGGGCGCCACTAGGTCTACAGCCTCCCCCGCCCAGTTCTTTAAAATCACGATAGTAGACTCTACCACCGGGCGCGGCGTGCCACTGGTTGAACTGCGTACGGTAAACCACATTCGATATTACAGCGACAGCAACGGCGTTGTAGCAATTAACGATCCGGATCTTATGGGTCATTCTATCTACTTTCATGTAAGTAGTCCTGGGTACATATACCCAAAGGATAGCTTTGGATATCGCGGGCTCGCACTCAAAGTATTGCCTGGCAAGAGCGTTGCTATAAAGATTAAACGATTGAACATTGCCCAGCGCTTGTACCGTATGACAGGCGGCGGCATCTATCGCGACAGCATCCTCACCGGCCAGCCTACTCCGTTGAAACATCCCCTTCTGGACGGCAAGGTGATGGGCCAGGATACCGTAGAGGTGACGCCCTACCATGGGAAAATCTACTGGTTTTTCGGTGATACTCAGCGACCGTCGTATCCTCTAGGGCAATTTGCAACATCAGGGGCAACATCAAGCTTACCAGCGCACGGTGGGTTGGATCCCTCGTTGGGGGTTAACCTGATGTACTGGGTAGGATCCGATGGTTTTAGCCGTCCGATGATCAAGATAAATAACCCACCTGGCCCAGTTTGGGTTGGCGGCCTGTTCACCCTGAAAGTAGACGGTCAAACGCACCTCTTTACCAACTTCGTGGAGGTTCGGCACGACCAATCGATCGCGGAGGACGGCCTAGCAGAATTTGACGATAAGGCGGCTGTTTTTGTACCAGTGTTTTGGTACCCCGCAGGTGATGGCCTACGCCCCGAGGGCCACCCGTTTGAGGCAATAGACCACGGTAAATTGTATCTCTACTTTGAACCAACTGTGATGGGCGCGTTCCCGATAGTAAGAGTGCCCGCGGACCTCGCCGACGTCGAGAATCCAAAGAGCTACGAGTCCTATACCTGCCTGCTACCTGGTACGCGTTACCAGGGCTCTAAAACCAAGTTGCAACGTTCATCGACTGGCGAGCTGATTTGGGGTTGGAAGAAGGATACCATGGCGCTTGGAGAAGATCAAGCCAACAAACTCATAGCTGCAGGATTGATGCAAGCAGAGGAGCGCGTAATGTGTCTTCACGATGTTGCTACCAATAGTGAGGTCTTATCACATGGCGGTTCCGTATTCTGGAATTCCTACCTTCATCGATGGATAATGATTACCACACAGGCGTTTGGTTCGCCGTCGTTTCTGGGTGAGGTGTGGTTCGCGGAAGCGGATACACCTGTTGGCCCCTGGGCCTATGCCGCAAAAATCGCGACCCATGGCGGTTACACCTTCTACAATCCTACCCAGCTTCCGTTTTTTGACCAAAAGAATGGAAAGCTAATCTACTTTCAGGGTACCTATACCAACACCTATTCCAATGTCACGGATATCACTCCGCGGTACAACTATAACCAGCTCATGTACAGCCTGAACCTTGCAGACCCGCGATTGACACTTCCCGTACCCGTCTATTATGTGAGCAACTCACGCGGGCAGATGGAATACGCGCAACGGCCCGAAATGGAACAGGGTAAATTGTGGAACAGCGTCAAGTCAATTCCATTTTACGCCATGCCTCGCAACAACGTCCCACAGTCACTCATACCAATATACGCAATACGTCAGCATACGCCCACTGGCTTCACCGAGATACTACAAACCAGCAAGCCGACCAAAAACTCGGTGCCTTTGTTCTACGCACTGCCGGCGACATACAAAGCCGGTAGCACGACTACTCCGCTTTATGAGTTCACCAGTGTACGAACGGGACGGCGGTGGTATGCTACTGCGGTTGCCCCTGCCAAACAGGGTGTAACCCGTTCTCCAGAGCCGATCTGTGTGGTATGGAAAAATCCAACTGACTGCTTAGCCCTAAACGGCTACGCGCACGAGGTCAAAATGCCTTAGCGTTTGGTAAATACCACTCTTGTGGTTGCCGTGGTATTAAGCTAATTCGCTGCTTTTGCAGAATACCTACCGCGACCGCCGCGCTCTTTGCTCAGATATTCCCGTACCTCAACGCTAATCAATATACGCAGCATTCTGGATGAGCGGCTTTAAAAACCGCCCATGCACACGAGATGAGTGCAAGGGCGGTAGCTAGGAACAGACTACAGCGATCTAGGTACCCGTTGTTCAAGCCGAGACGGCGCGGATTCTCCATGCAGCAAGATGAGAGGCAGCGTCAGCGCTACCGCCGGACGGTGCCACACTTAGAGTAATATAACCGTCGTGTGCAGGCAACAAGCGCTTGAACGAGCGAACCTCTCCACCACTGGGTGAAGCAGGACGGAATTCGCGCAGTACCGTTAACCCATTAATCCCAATGTTCATTGATCCGGCGACTGCAGTACTCGCGAAGTGAAGGTCAAGAGTGTACGCCTCTCCCTCAGGAGGCATGGGGAGTGGTATTCGGTAGGCAAATGTGCCCTGTCGCACGGAGTCCAAAATACCCTCTGGATTCGGTTTTAGGCTTACGGCATCGCCACCTGTTCCATAGCAGTCCGCCACGTAGGTGGAAAGCTCGGTACCACCGCAGTTCACCGCCACTTGCAACGGTATGTCATCCGTTAATGCTGCCGTCGTGCTATACGCAGACAATGAGGGGGGGAGATCTAATTTAGACAGCCGCCGCTTTTTGGGTCGCTTGGCCATGTCAAACTCGAGGTGACCGCCGTTCACTAGGTCGGCATGGGTAATCCACAGCCTGTTTTGTAAATGGCCATTCAACCTCACACTGCGCACATAGGGCGCCTCCTGCGTTGCGTTTGCAGCAGCTATAACGAGCTTTTTGCCGCCATGAAGAGTCAGCTCTGCCTTGGGGAATAACGGCGAGGTAAATACATACGAAGGGCGACCCGGGCAGTGGGGAAAAATACCGAGTGCTGCTAGGACATACCATGCAGACATCTCACCGTTATCCTCGTCTCCAGGAAAACCATCCGGTGAGTAGAGTTCGTTCAACACCCGACGAGACCAGTATTGAAGCCGTGCGGGGCAGCCTGCGGCGATATAGTGTGCCATTACTTGATGCACTGGCTGATTACCCTGATCGTATTGTCCAAATGGCACGGCGGCCATCTCCGCCATCTCGTGGATTACGCCGCCATATCCTCCTACATGAAAGACCGGACGCTGCCAAAATAGGTGATCGAGTTTTCGCACCATCGCCGCTTGTCCGCCTAACAGCGTCATCAATCCGGCAGGATCATGCGGTACCGAGAGCGACCACTGCCATGGGCCTCCCTCCGTATAGGCATCGCCCCATGCATACTGATCAAACGGCTCGACAAACGAACCATCTGCATTCTTGGGGCGCATGAAGCCTGAAACCGGATCATACAGCAAACGGTAGTTTAGAGCGCGTTTAGAAAGAATTTGCTGTTGCTCACGATGTCCAAGCCGCTGCGCAGAAAGGGCTATACAGGCGTCGTCATACGCGTAATCTAACGTGTTGGAAACCACAGCCCCCGTTTTACCATGAGGAAGGTACCCGTTTGCGAGATAATCTTGAAGGTCCGGACGACCATCACCGTGACCATTCTGCGGCACCGAGGCGTCTGCCCAAATCGCCTCGAAGGCGCCTTTATGATCAAATCCCGGAACGTTCTTCATAATGGCGTCGGTTATCACTACATCGCTGTGAGTGCCGCCCATGGTTCCATGATATCCAGGATGAGGCCACTGTGGCAGCCACCCACCCTCGTGAAAGGCATTGATAAAGCCCTGTACCATCTCACCCAAGCGCTCTGGCTGCAAGATAGAGAGCAATGGGTAAAGTGTATGGTAGCCGTCCCACAAGCCGGTGTCGGTGTACATTACACCCTCGTGGACTTTGCCGTCGAATGGACTGTAGTAAATGGTTCTGCCGTTTGACCCAGGCTCATGAAACATTCTAGGGTAGAGGTTAGTACGATAAAGGCAACTGTAGAAAGTTCGCAATTGTCGCGATGTACCGCCGGAAATCTTGACTACCCCCAGCGCCTCGTTCCACAATCTACGCGCGCCGGCCCTCACCTCGTCAAAGGTATTCGTGCCAAGCTCATGTGCAAGATTGAACTTTGCCTGTTCAGCGCTAATAAAGGAAGTCGCAACTCTGACTACTGCTGTCTGTACAGCACCGAATTCCGCAACTGCTCCGGTGCCGTCAGCGCTTAGTTCCATCTCCCCCGCAACAGGTGTTCCATCATGAAATACCTGCGCTGACTCAAATGGATGATCACTTACCGCAGCAAAATAACACGCAGCCGTGTTGGAGCCTGCGTAGCCCATCCTTGAATAGCCAGTAATGGTACGCCTGTCGTTCTCGATTTTTACCTGAGACTGAGTGTCAAGTATGAAGCGCCCATTCGATCCCTTTGGAAACGTGAAGCGGAAGATGGCGCAGTGCTCGGTCGGCGCCGCTTCTAATCGAACGCCGTCACGGTCGAAAACTACCGAGAAGTAGTCGGGACCAGCGTGAAAGTTGGTTGGTGCATACGTCGTTTCACGATCCTTGGGAGCCAGTGCCTGCTCGCCAGCCTGAGCCATCACCGTGCAGTGCCCATAATCACCCATCCAAGGACTGGGTTGATGGGTCGCACGGACGCCCTGAATCTTGTGTGCCTTAGGGTCGAAGAACCAACCGTCACCCGTATTATTCTGTGGCGTCCAGTTCGACATACCGAATGGTGCACTTATCAGTGGGAGCGTATTACCGTGAGAGAATGTCCATACAGAGTCGGTTCCCTGCATTACATTGACCAGGTCGACGAGATCCCCTTTGTGAGTTTGCTCACTGGCAGCGAGGGCCGGCGATCCTCCGAACTTTTCGATGCCCGACAAACTTACGACGCCGAGCAGGCCCTGAACTACTCGACGCCGTGAAATACCATGTCTATGTCTCTCGCTCGGTTTTCGAACACGCATCTATTTACTCCTGCTGTTTATGGCGCTGCACGTGAATGGTTGACCGGTCCAGCTTTTATTCTAAGGTGCCCTTCAAGCATGTTGATCGTGGCAGCCTTTTGTGCAGGGCTCATCTTCGGATTGTTGTACACCGACTGGATAGCCTGCCTCGCTTGTGAGGGTGTTACTGTTGTCGGGTATGAATGGGTCGGCGCGGCGGTGTGCGAGTGACAACCTGCCAAAAGGCACGCCGCCACTGCGCTTACCGAAATGCTTACGCGGGTCTTGAGAACCATCAGCCTACTCCTCGTCTACTTCGGAACCCATGCTTACCGGCTAGCCTAGTTGAAGTCAGGGTAAGTTTGCGCGTATTGTAAATTAGTATAGCCCTTACTCGTGGGATCTGTCGCTCCGTGACTGGTAAAACTGGAGCCATCAATTGTCCACATGTTCGTGTCTGCTCCACCTCCATCCTGCTTGTCCAGCGTCTGAAGCGGCCGCATCGACTTCACGTGCCCATCCAAAAACCAGAAATTAGATTGTCCGGTATGCCCCGCAAACATAAGGCTGTCCGGCCCTGCCCAGGTGATCCCCCAATAGGGTGCAGTTGTCACTCGGTAATCGCTGTATGGGCCCTCAAATTCTACAATGCCAATCGTTTCCGATGGCTGAGTGAGCTGAGCCAGCGTTGCTGAATTCGGGCACGGCCCACCCCACCAGCCGTTACAGTCTATAAACGGTTGAATAAGCGGATTACCGTTACCTGAGTCGGTGTTAGCGGCGTAGTTCGCAGGAAAACTGGAACCATCGGCATCCAGACCTCTATAGGGGTCTGACGGGCACTGCCAGACCTGATGTGATTTCACATAAGGATTGATGTAGGTCTTCCAGTTGACAGTGGGTTCGTTTTTTCGGTTTGGAAGCACTTCGTCGTTGTCCTGCACATACATCATGATCGCCAGACCAATCTGGTTCTCATTACTAATGCACATGGCCTGCCGTGCTTTTTCTCTTGCCTTGGCAAAAACGGGAAACAGAATTGCTGCGAGAATTGCAATAATTGCGATTACAACCAGAAGCTCAATGAGCGTGAAACCTGTTCGTTTCATAGGTTGGGTCCCCTTAAGTGACAGAGTGGACTGCGCACCAAGATGCCATTGTATACCTTGCCGGGAAGAAGTATTACTTCGATGTTATCGATAACAGTTGGTGTACCAGCGCATCGTTCACGTTATGTTACCGATAACATATTGTATCACATTCCTAGCACCGTGTCAATATAACAGGTTGAAAAATGACTAGCTTCTGGTCGCTAATTTATTAATTCGAGGATCATGCGCTGGATCATCGCCCTCTCGTACCCAGTAAAATCGATCAGCAGTCAGGTGATCATGGTGTTGCACATGACGCGAGGGCCAGAGTACTTCCAACCGTAGAACCCGAGTGGCAGACCCCAAGCCAAATGTAAGCCTCATATCACTGTGCGAGCAGTAACTGGAACCGCTGCGCACCCACTGTGTCTGCCGGCCTGCGGCGGTAACGACAGTCACTCTGGCGCCGATAGCATCGCGATTACTCCTCACACCTTCAAGGCGCACGGTGAGCCAGTGATTGCTGTTGCCGCCATCGTTACGAAAGAGCGTAAGGGGGCCGAGCTGCGAGACCATCGCAATATCAACGTCACCATCGTTATCGAAGTCTCCCACGGCAAGACCGCGCGTGACCCGAGGATGTACAAGGTCGCCAAGCGAGCGATCATCCTGTACGAAGGTTCCGTTTCCTTGATTGTGGAGTAGCAACTGACTTTGCGCGAAAGTTTCACCATCAACAGTCGCCTTGGCCACCATAGGCGAAACATGCCCGTTACCAATGACGACATCCGGCCACCCATCCAGGTCGTAATCAAAACACTCTAAACCAAATCCCAAATATTGCATATTGTTTTGGGACAAACCGGACTCTTGAGAGCAATTCTTAAAGGTGCCGCCCATGTTCTGCAGAACCGTTTTCGCTTCCTCGGCGTAGTTAACTACGAAGAGGTCCGGCCTGCCGTTGTGGAGATAGTCGCTCACCCCGATACCCATGCTTGCTGTGGCGTGGCCCATCATATCGTACGCAGCGCCGGTCGGGACGGCAAGATTTGTGAAGGTGCCATCCCTGTTGTTATGAAACAGGAAGTTCGCCATCGTATCATTGGATACAAACAGGTCTGGCCAACCGTCATCATCGTAATCCAGCCAAACAGCAGAAAGACTTTTCCCCCACTGGTCCTGAATCTTAGCTCGTGCCGTAACATCCGTAAAAGTACCGTCACCGTTGTTGTGATAAAGGCGGCAATGACTTGGCGGGAATTGCATGGGTGCGGGAAATGCCCCAAGGGTATCATACCGATCGATTTCGGGTGTCCACTGGCAGTAATGGCAGACGAACAGGTCCAAATTACCGTCGTTATCGTAATCCGCCCACGCAGAACTTGTGGGCCAGCATACACGCTGAGGCAGGCCGGGCAAAAACCTATCCGCTACGCCGGCCGCCTCGGTAACGTCCGTGAACGTTCCATCGCCGTTGTTCCGAAACAGGTGATTACCGCCTAGGGACGTAATGTAGAGGTCCGGCCATCCATCGTTGTTGTAATCTGCTACGGAGACTCCCTGTCCATAACCCGTTGGGCCAACCAGGCCAGCTTCCTTGGTGACATCGGTAAATGTCCCGTTGCCGTTATTACGATACAATACGTTCTGTGTACTGTATTGGTCAGTTCCAGCTACCGATCCTGGCAAGGGGCCACCTTGCACAGCAAACACATCCAAAAAGCCGTCGTTGTTATAATCCCACAGTGCGACGCCGCCACCCGTTTGCACGATGAAAGGCTCACGTATATTCGCGATGTTTTGCGTACCGTTATTGAATTGCCAAGAGATCCCAGCGCTCGCCGAGATATCTGTGAATACTAGTGGTACAGCTGCCACTTGCGGGCTTGAGGCGGCTCTTTGACGATTTATGATAGTGACTGGAGGCACTCCTGGTTTGCCAGATTTGCCCGCTGATAGCAGATGGCAGCCAGATACCCCTGCGCCGACTGTTGCAAGCAGGAACGATCGCCGTCCAATTTCGGTGCCATTGTATTGCGGTGAACGGTTCAATTACCCAGGGCCTCGCGGTTGCAACTAATCCTCATTCCCAAGTGGCGAGCGCATTGACGACTCGCGGTTGAAAAACTCATAGGAGAGTAGCGTCTGCTCGGCTGGCACCTGGGCATCACCCATGCGCCTGTGAAGCAACTGCCAGGCCCGAGTGCACATCTCGGCTATGGGTATGGCAATGGTACTTAACGGTGGATCGAAATATGCGGTAAATTCGTTACCCTCGCAGCCTATAATCATCACATCCTTGGGAACGTGTAATCCGAGATCACGTATCGCACGAAATGAGGCAATAGATATTTCGTCATAATGGCAGTAGATGCCATCTGGCGCACCATGGGCAGTGATGTAATCGCGAGTCGTTACGCGTATGCCAGGCAGGCTCCAATCCGAATAACCAATGTACTCAGGCACCAGACCTGCTTGGGTTACAGTTTCTGTGAAGTCGCTGAAGTTTCCCAGCCCCGGACGGTTGATCCAGGAGGGTGCCGCGTACGCAATACGTCGGCAACCTGCTGAGATTAGATGCTTAACAGCAGCACGCGTACCAGATTGCAGATCCACACGGACGTAATCACCCGGCCACACGACGCCGTGACCAGAGCCGATATTGACTCGCGGCAGTGGCGCGCCGGGCAGTAGGTTCAGGTATTCGTTCAGTTCCACCTCTACCGGGGGATCGACGGCGATAACACCATCTACCGCCCACTCCGCACGGTGGTATTTACCCGGTTCCTGAAAATGCCATCCCATTTCGCAAATGTTAACATCATAACCTGCCGATTGTATCTGGCTGCGGCACGCCTCAGCAATTTGAGCGTAAACCGATGAATGGAGGTGATCAATCCAAACCGAGACAGCATTTGTTTTTTTTGTCACCAATGCGCGAGCGTTGCGATTGGGGGTATAGCCAAGCTCTCGTGCGGCCTGCATGACTCGGCGTCGCGTTTCAGGCGAAACGTAGCTCTTGTCGCCTTGATTGAGTGCACGCGAGACAGTCATAGCAGACAGGTTGAGCCTGCGAGCGATATCATAAATGGATGCAGCCATGGTGGTTTAGGATTCTCTTGAATGTTATCGATAACATATTAACATATTACTGCGTCACCGTCAATACTACCCAGGTGAGAGTGCAGGGTTCAATCCTTGTTTCTATAATAAATGGTGCGTCCTTTATCAGTGACTATGCCTTTTAGAACGAACTCATGCCTTTATTCAGTGTTATTCATGAATGTAACGGAAGTTAAATCTGCCGTCCGGCGCACTGTCACCTTCTGTCCAGAACCGGTCGATATCTCCGCCAACGGGAACATTATCCACCCAGTGAAAATCGAATTGAAATCGGGTCCCGGACGGTATTCCCAGCAAGCGCCTGGGAATTTCTACTACGAGGTGCGATCCGGACGAACGGTAAGGGACGCGGAAAACGTAACCGTCGTGCAGCCGCTTAAGCGTCGTTACGTTGTCACTTATTACCGTGCTGTTTACCACAAAATTATACCCCTCCCATCCACGATCATCACCAGCATCGATACTCAGCAGTAACTGCATCCAGTGGCGATCAGTATGCGGGCTCATACGGTTAGCTGTTCTCACATAAAACCACACGTGAGTGCTGTTAGACGCAACCCTAGCTTCTACTATATCATTACGGCCGGTGTGGTCCTTGTAGCGGAGGTTCCCCCACCCATCCCAATCCCGGTGCTTTACGTCTCCTTCCGCATCAATATACACGGGCCTCACGCCATTCCATCGGTGCCAGGGCGCGGAAAGCCTGACATTATGGTAATCACGGGATACTTCAAGTGACCTCGCGCCTTTGTATCTCCTTATTGCCGATACCATTTGAAGGTAATAGAGATCGCCATAGCCACCTTTCATGGGCTGCACGTCCCGGCTAAATTCCTCGTTATAATTGTCTACAAAGAACGTTTGGCCGGGGCTAAGCTGCTTGCCCATGAAATTAATGTGCTGCCCGGGAGCTACTACAAACCGTTGCGCTACCCATTCATTCCACCCCGTTAGAAAGGCAAACTGCGGGTCAATTTGCAGAAGCCGACTCAGTTGCAGGCCGAAGTAAATCCCCTTATGCCTTTCTGCCGTAAGAAAGTGGGAATCTAGTGGTGGCTCCGAGCCTGAATGCCAGCTTCGGCCGATGTCGTTATCTGGGTGTGAGGCCACCGCCGCTGGCGCCTCTTCCGGTGTGCTCGGGGACAAGTGCCAACCAAAGCGCTGAGGATAGGTATCGATCCACTCCCATTTATCTTCGCCTGGATCCCATGCCCAGGAGTATCTCCAGGTAAAAAACTGCGCAATCTCAGGAGGTAGTGGGTTACCACTATCGCTCTTTGCAGAAATATCACCTAGAATAAGAGGCTTGCCTTCCCAATGAAACCAGAGTTCGGAATACCTTCGAGGTTTGTAAACAAAGTCATACAGATCTGTCACAGTGCGAAAGGTGGCGGCATGAGTGACGAACGCGAACCGCGGAACGTTACCACCCTTCGCAACAATGGTTCTAGCCTCGTTGCATAGGGTCTCGAGCTCCGTGTGATAAGTGAATCCGTTTGTAACGTCGATCAATAGTACATCGACGCCTGCGTTAGCCAGCATCATAAGGTTATGATGAGCCACCCATGGATCGTCTGAACGAAAATAGCCAATAGACGGTTCCCCCCACCAGTGGAAGGCACTTACAGGTCCATAAGCAGGTGCCGAGGGGTTTGCTTTGATCAATTTAGTATTGTCGTAGGGGCCGGGTGTCCCGTGCGCACCGTGCCAGAGAAAGTAGAAAATGCCAACGGTGCGATCCTGGCGCGGAGGGCCAACCTCGTTGGCTAGTGGCAAGGAGCGGTTGAGGCGATCGGTGCAGACCCACGTATCCGGCCGGGAGTCTCTCAAGTTGAGTACCTGTGCAGGCAATCCCTGAGAAGAACCTGCAGCATCGGATGGTAGTTCTGATGAACCAACAGTCGCCCCCAGCGCGACCAGCTTGGCCGCGGATTCCAACAACTCGCGCCGCGTAGACCGTACCTTCACCGTCTTGCACTCCCTCCATGAATTTACTAGGATTCTCTGCCTGCCCTAACGGCATGCAGGAACTCGGCGCTTTTAATTATTCTGCCAGCATGAAATTGAACGTAGGCATGAATGGCGCTTGTTGCCAGTGCGGCCTGCTTTTCCGGTGGACAAATTGTCGTCAACGTACGCGCGCCTGCACTGGCAAGAAGGGCGATGAGGCTAACAGCTTCGGCGGAGAGTGCAATCGCGTCCTTGATACCACTGGCACAAACCCGACACACTGCTCCGCCATTGCTGGCACTAAAGGCCGCTGGCCCGTTATCTAGTGGTTCATCACAACAGCTGCATTGATCATATCTTGGCCCATATCCCAGCTCTGTCACTAGACGAAGTAAGGTTGCATTTATAACCGCATCCGGCCACAATGCCGGCTGTTGCATTAGGTTAAACGCATGGCACATCAGGTTGAACACAGCTGCAGCAGACTGATCATCGTGCTCATGCAGCAACGCATCTACCACCTCGCAGAGGTAGCAAGCCGCGGCAAGGTCCGCCACAGAGGTCCGCAGTCCGCTGTACACGGCAGTAATCTCACACTGCGTAACCACATCTAGAGATTTGCCAGTGGCAATCAGCACTTTTAAGCGTGTGAACGGCTCAGTAGCGCCACTGAGCTTACTACCCGAGCGCCTTGCGCCACGCATGACAAAATTCCGCTTTCCAAACTCTGGTGTTAGGACCGTCACGCAGCGGTCATTTTCTCCTATATCGCGCCGCGAAAGAACAAGGCATTGTGTAGGGTAGGTCGGCATTTTAACGGGATATCCCCTGTAAAAGCCGAGTTGCTACCGGATTGCACAATGGGATAATGCCACGAAGCAATTTAACCATCCAGTGCATCTACGGAACCTTTTACCTTGAGCATTCTGCCTGTTACAAACTGATTTTTGTACATCTCAAATTTCCGGTTGAGTGCCGATAACGCAAATCGCTCCGCGTCTTGAACAACAACCGTGAGACTGCTGCTTCCTCCTACCCATTTCACGCCGGAATGCATGGTCGCGGCTCCTACGCCGCTCCACAAGGTTTGACCAGTTGAGGTATTTAGAAGGTAACCCACCGAGCGAGCATAGGCGGAGTCTGCGGGTCTATCGCGCCTGTCATTTCCGGTGGAAGCCTCTAGGTCGACTATTCGGCACAAGAACACCAGTTTTACGTGCAATTGCTTGCCAAGCGAAATTGCAAGCTTAACGTTTGGTATAGTACCATCCCACAAATCAACGAGCTTTGAGTTCCGCGACATAAGCTGCCGCATACACATGGCTGGAGACACAAGATGTTGCGCAAGGATCGGTTGCAAATCCAGGTTAAGTAGGTCGGAGACGTTGCTTTTCAGGCCGCTGATGCCTGATGGCAGTACACGCCTTCCGGTATTTGAGAACACCAGCAGGTCGGCCGCAGTTGGACCAGTGGTTGGCGCGATAGCAACCGTTGCGTCTGGGCGGGCAAAGGGCGAGACTAGCGGTTGTTCTAAAGAGCTAACTGCCATACTTGCTGCCGTCCAACATGCCCGGGCAAGAACTGCCGTTCGTGTCTTAAGGTAAGCCGTCCCTAGCAGCACGCGCGGCGCAGCGTAACTGCCACTACAATAAACTCGATGTACCTGTACTCCTCCAGTCACCGAGGTTGTATCCCTAATATAAATTGTGATACGCGCCCACACGTTGATCCGTCGTTGAGATTTTTCGTTTAGAACTACGTTCAGAATAGCTGGAGAAGCAACTGCGACAACATCACTACTTTTGAACAGTACGTTCGTTCTGCCTGCTCGTAAGCTCACACCAGACTGCTCTTGAACTGGAACAACCACTAGACGAAGACGATGAACTAACAATGATCGCAACGACGCATTTAAGAGCTGTGAGGCAGCTGCGGCTAGCTGGCTACCATCAGGCTGTGAAGGTGCCTTAGGTGCTGCCTTACCGAATAGTTTGAGATGCCCCCAATCGTCGTCGTTAGTTTTGTCCCGTTTGGTACTTCTAGGCTGCCATTCTGCAATTTGAGTTGTGACGGATTTTTGTACTAGTGGTGGGAGTGATACTTTGGGTTGAACAAGAACAATCGTGGAGCCTGGCGCAAGCGCGACGTACACAGCACTGCGCTGTGCTTGTGCAAGTGCCATGGAGGGGTCAACCAGCAGCAGAACCAGGACGAGCCATGTTGACAATGCAAGCCCTGTTTCTGTATACTCCAACAGTCCTATACGCAAATGAAAAGCCTTTGCCAGTTTTTCCAATTCACCTGGAGGTAGTACTATGGTTCAGGCAGGCCGTGATCTATTGACGGTTGAACAAGCGGCCGATTATCTGCAGGTGAGCGAGTCCAGTATTCGTTCATATATCCGGCAGGGCTGTCTACAGGCATTTAGGGTCGCCGGCAAGCGAAAGGTACTCATTCCGCGCGAATCAGTGTTAAATTTGCTGCAGCCCGTGAACCCGGAAATGATCGACGATCTTGCAGATGAAAATTCTACAGAAGAGTAGCACATTTTAATGCCGTTAAGAGACAATGAGCCTCCGGTTACGATGCGGGGTGAGCTTCGCGAACTGTGGAAGTTTAGGGAACTACTGAAGATGCTCGTAACCCGCGAGCTCAAGATCCGCTACAAGAATTCAGTTCTCGGATTCGTCTGGTCGATCATTCCACCTTTAATGCAGGTGCTCGTTTTCACATTCCTGCTAAGAAATGTCTTAGGCGTACCTGCCAAAAACTTCAGCGCCTATCTCTTAAGCGGAATCATACCTTGGACATTCTTTAGTACGGGAATTCAGGACGCCTCTCAGTCCATTGTCATCAACTACACGATGATTCGCAAAATCTACATGCCACGAGAGGCTATACCCTTGGCTAATGTAATTAGCAATGGGGTGCACTTCCTGTTGGGCTGGCTTGTCTATTTTGTGGCCTTTTATGTGGTGGCGCCTTTTTTTCATGGCGGGATACCTTTTCTGCCCACACTCATCTTTTTCCCATTTGTCGTCGTGATGGAGACGCTGTTGGTTACCGGGTGCGCACTATTCGTGGCAGCGCTTAACGTGTTCTACGAGGATGTAAAGTTCATTCTACAAACCGTGTTTAACCTTGCGTTCTTTATCATGCCGGTCCTGTACCCGTCTGACCAAATTTACTACACGTCGTCACTGGTTCGGAAGCATCCATGGATATTCACCTTATACATGTTGAATCCAATTGCGGCGTTTATTAATGCCTTTCGACACTTTATTCTTCAGCCTATTGGCCCCTCGTCGTTCAACCAGAGCCCTCGGCTCATTGGCAAACCACCACTTCCTTTTGACTGGGTGACCTTTGGTGGAGCATGCCTCATTACCGTGCTCATCGCTTGGGGTGGTTACACGTATTTCAACTATCGCAAATGGCAATTTGTGGAGCGGCCATGACCAGCGCAGAAAACGCAATCATTGTTCAGAACCTGCATAAACATTTCCGCATTCGGTATCGAACGCACCTTAAAACGAGAATGCTAAACATCCTCAAACGGCAGCCACCTCTGCAGGAATTCACCGCCCTGCACAACGTAAGTTTTTCGGTTCCTCGTGGGCAAACTGTTGCTGTTATAGGCCGAAACGGCAGTGGTAAATCTACGCTGCTCTGCCTTCTGGCAAGGGTGTACCGAAAAACAGGCGGCATCATACAGATGTCTGCGGAGGATGGATCTCCTGCGCGCATCGCTCCCCTACTTGACCTGAGCGCGGGCTTTCATCTCGACCTAACCGGCGCGGAAAATATTCTCTTTTACGGTGCAGTCCTTGGTAACACGGCCAGGGAAATGAGGGCCTGTTTTGACAGCATTGTGGAGTTTGCAGAACTGGGCAGCAAAGTAGATACGCATTTGCGCAACTGGAATGAGGGTGCGCGCCTACGATTGGGGTTTTCAATAGCGGTGCACACCAACCCGGATATTCTTCTCGTAGACGAAGTACTGGCGGTTGGTGACGAAGCGTTTCAGGCGAAGTGTTACGCGTATATACGTAAGATGCAATCTTTAGGAAAAACGATCGTCTTCGTTACTCACGACCTTCGTACCGTGGAGCGAGTGGCGCAACGCGTAATCTGGCTCAACCAAGGTAACATACAGATGGACGGTGATGTTGGCGAGGTGCTTCAGGCGTACAGAGTTTTCTCAGCCGGCGCTGCATTCACAGACGGAATTAGCTGAAGCCATTTACGATCCTCCTGCGAGGGTATGCCGACGCATTTGCTGGTAGCCTATATGCAGCAACTCCGCCATATTCTTAACGTCCTCGGCATTGTAGTTCAACAGTATGTCAAGCGACTGCTGCCTTCCTAGCTGGTATTCCTGCCATAACCGTACGGCATCCATTCCATTTAATCCGTCGGCTTCGTGTGATCGAACTATTCCCAACTGCCGCTCAATGGACTTAAGACCGCCCTTCCTACCAAGGCGGCGGAAAAGGTAGCAAAGATCGACGTGAAGTTGGGGAAGCTGTATGCCAGGAAATGCGCGTTTGATAAACGGCAGATCGAAGAGCGTACCGAAGAAGGTGACTAGCAGCGCAGTTTCCGCAACCGCATCTGGAAAATCCTGCAGGTTCTTTCCTGCGACAAACTGTTGCATCGTGCGCCCATCATACAGTCCAATGACGGTAATGTCATCGGGCCCCTGCCCACCATTCGTCTCGATATCGAGAAACCCCAGCTGGTATCCGAATTCCGGTACCGCACGCCAATGCTCTTGGGCAGGCAGTAACCTGGAGAACCATGAGTAATCGCCAGCCGATAATCTCACTTTGGACTCTTGCAGGGTGTCTACCAGCGCCGAATGTTGAGCCGGACTAACTGGCCACGATCCACACCCGTCAAGATAATTATCCCATGACGTTGCACCCGCGTTCCATAGCGCCTGTTCAGTAATGCGACCAACTCCAGGCGCGTGCAAAAAGGTACGTTCAAGCATATTGGCTTCCAGTAAACTCACGAGCTACACTCCAAGATGCTACCGGTTCGTTGCATTTTCACGGGGATCCTTAAGACAACAATGATGCCGTGGATTATACCTGCATTGTAGTACGCCGTTGCGAGTAGACATGCACGCTACCAAGTACACGGTATCCAAGGCTGGTGTACAGCTGCTCACCTAGTCGGCTAGCGAGCAGAACCGAGTACGGTATTCCTAGTTTGCAGTCGTCTGAAATCATGGTATTCATCAGATCGGTTGCAATTCCCATACGGCGAAATTGCGGGAACGTTTCTACCCCAGCGACATAGCAAGCATCTGCACCTAAAGCGATGCACCGCACGAAACCTGCCACAGCACCAGCTTTCATGGCGTAGTAGGCCCGTACTGTTGGCGAGTTGGGGTCGAGATGGTGGGGAAGAATCTGGCGGGCGTGAGCAGCACTATTCAATTCGTCCGCTTGGGCAGCCGTCTGTACACGAATTACCTCATGCTGCGGGCAACGAACTTCTCTATCGCAGGTTGCGATCGCCATTAGCGGTTCACGCCTTAGGTAGCGGTAGCCAGAATCACAAAGCTTTGCCTTCAGGCTCTGCATCTGCACCACATTCGTGCCTGCCACACACAACCTATGCGCTCTACTCTGGGAATGCTCGTCAATTACAGATTGCAGCTCTACAAGGTCGCTGTTTTCAAACAGCGTCCATTCATCGCTGCGAGACTCACCTGCCGCGGCCTCCACGTCGTGTACCAACCAGAACTCACCTATTCGTTTCGCGGTACACGGTCGGTACATGGAACGGCCCAAGGCGAATGAACGAACAAACACCTCAATGGCGGTATCTAGATCAATCATGCGGTGGCTCCAGGCGAATGGCGAGCAGTGACCCCGCATTATAGCACCAACGGCACACGGGGAGATCCATAACGAATGCTCCCCGTGAGGTGGCCCTTAGCTACTGCGCCGCGTCCGGTGGCGGAAATGGTGCGTTGCCGTGAGTATGGAACCAGAGCATAGCGGTAACCTTGGCGGGGTCTGCCAGATCTGGCGCCGAGAAATTAAGCCTTGATGCTACCTCAGCCCAGTGTTTTGCCTCGCCGCTTAGCGCTGCGACCTGAGGATTGCGCAAGTTCAGAGCGATTCTATTCGAAACAAAGTCATAAGGCCGAAAGTCGCCTTTGCGGGTAAATGCATTGCGCATAGAAGTCGCAGCAGCGTCAAATTGGTTTTGAGGCGGCATTCCCAACATCAACTCCATGGTCCTGTCCATGGTGAGCTGGTCGTAAAAGCTGCTGTTCACCTGGTGTTCTCGGTTGAATGGGCTGATCACCAATCCTACGGTTCTGTGGCCGTCTATGTGGTCTAGTCCCCCTTGTGCATCATCTTCCACTACGAAGATGCACGTAGGCTCGTCGTGCCAATACTTGCGGCTGTGTGAGATGAAGCTGACTAGCCTCCCTAGTGCAAGATCGTTATCGGCAACGTCCGACTCTGGTGAATAAGCTCCGGGCCGCAAGCCCGATGTGTGATCATTTGGAAACCACAAGTAGGTTAGACGTGACAGTCCGTGTTTGTTGACGTCCGCTTCAAACTGGTGCTCGTGATTAACGTCCTCATTTTGCGATGCGGTAATTGCCGCGGGCATATTATAAACCGGATCTGCGTGTCGTGCGATTGAAGGAAGCGGACCGTATTCGCCATAGTCCCTAAACGAAATACCGCGTGCCATGGCTGCCTGCCACAGGAACGGCGTTCCGGCAAACGACAGCGGATCTGTTCCGCAGCACGGGTACGATCTTGGATACCGGTCCAACATACGCTCGTCGTAGTCATCGGCAAAGGCTTCGTCAACCCAATGGTGGCCGTCGGCACTAATCTCACCAGAGCAGTAAAGATTATCAAACAGCCCGAACCGGGCAGCCAATGCGTGGTGGTTAGGAGTTACGGTCTCCCCAAACATTACAAGATTGGGATCTCCGCCAGGTGCATTCAACGGAGTTTTGACGTCTCCAAATACCTGATCGTAGGTTCTGTTTTCCTTAATGATCATGATAACGTGCTTAAAGCGGGACCAGAATGCCGACGGTCGATCGCTTACCACGGCAGCCATGCGAGCAAAATGGTCATACCGCGCCGTGTTCGCCGTATCCGCACGAAGACTAGAGGTATCTGGCACAGGTACTAGCCCCAGGGTGCCAATTACGTTGTAAACTGTGTGGCCAACAAATCCTCCGGCAGGTACATTGAGGCCGCCCGGCCCCTGTGCCGGAGACGTGGCGCCGTAAGGGTCCGGATGAAAGTGGTACAAGCTGCCAAGAGAACCGTATCCCTTGCTGTTAGCAATGCACAACGTGGTGTCATGATTTGCAAGGCATACATCCACGGGGAACCACGCCGTAGGTATTAGCCCTAGCCTAGTGGTGGTCGCAGCGCTTCCTCCGTCATTTTCGGAGAGCCGGTACTCTGCCACGGCGTTGTCGCCGCCTAGAGAAACAAACAGCCTGCTGCCGTCATGCGTGATAGCGAGGCCATTGGGGCTACTATCACCTAGGCGGAACGGTGCAGGGCTCGTGTCGACCTTGTCGACGATGCGGTAGTTTGCCGTATCGATAACGTCCAGTTCGTCGCTGTTGGAACATGCCACGTAGAGTCGAGAGCCACTTGGTGATACCACCATTGCAGTTGGCTGTAGCCCCACCGATATCTCTGCGCGCACCGCCCTCCCGGGTTGAGAGGCTGCCTTAGCGGTGTCTATAACCGTGACTTCTCCAGTGTTTGCCTTATAGGTAGCAGGATTCACGACTACAGGATCGCCAAGATCCTCCGTGTCACCAGGGCGCGGCCTTCGGCCACCTCTGTCAGCGGCATACAGCATTCGGCCATCTGGACTAATCGCCAGTGCATCTGGTGAGCTCCCTACGGGAACCTCGGTGTACGTCGCTGAACCAGTTGTGGCATCGTAAGTCGACAAGTTTACGCAGGCGACGGCGGCGTTCTCGAACAACGATACGTAGAGTGATTTTCCGTCGGGAGACATTACCATCCCGCAAGTACCAGAGTTCTTTGCCCGAATATCGGGCTGTATACCCACCTTTAACGGAATTGGTATCGGCTTTAGGGGTACAAGTGCACCGTCGGCCTGCACCTTATCAACGCCTATTGCACCCTCCATCTTGCCGTTGGCGCCACGCGCTTCCGAAGACGAGTAGAGTAAGGAACCATCGTGTGACCATGCAACACCCGCGAAGTTATGTCGCGCCTTATTTAACTGGCCAATGAAGCTGCCATCAGCGACATTCACTAGGCGAATTCCAGTAGGTAGTAGAAGTGCCAGCGTCTTACCATTCGGCGAAAGAGCCATATCTACAGGTCGACCGTCAAACTGCAGTTGTTTTCCAACCGGCCGCAATATCTGGCCGGTTGGCACAAGGTAGCTGCCGTTGCGCTGCAGACCTACCACCTCGTTGACCGGCAAATCCGCCAGTGCAGCATTTGCCCTGGATGACCGCATATACGCCCAACCGCCGACCAGTGCCATTCCGACCATTGGCAGTATCCAAACGGCCCTTAAATCCCGTTTCAGTCCACTCATACACAGCTCCTTTAAGTACGCTATGATCGCTCCCGACCTGCCTACCCCCTGAATGTCATAGTACCTGTCTTCGTATTAAGTGAGCTTTAAGAGTAGCCCTATTTGTAATATGCAGTGTCACTTACAGGGGGATGTGGAAGGATTTACAGCGCGGAATGGGGAATCTTACCGACAAAAGTAGTGAACCTGGGATAGTACATGGGCACTGCTCACCAATCGTCGGAGTCTCCTTTATGCAGCAACTGAAATACCTTGCGTTCGATCTTGGAGCAGAAAGCGGCAGAGTGGTGCTCGGTCGCTTTGATGGCCACAAGCTCTCGTTGGAAGATGTTCACCGCTTCCCAACTGGCGCAAGTACGGTACTGGGTACCATGTATTGGGACGCTTTGCGGCTGTTTGCCGACTGCAAGCGCGGCCTTGCAATGGCAGCAGCAGCACACAGCGACGATATTGACGGAATGGGCATAGACACATGGGGCGTAGACTTCGGGCTTCTGGATGCCAGCGGACGTCTATTAAGTAACCCGCGCCACTATCGTGATCATGGAAATGATGGTATGGTGGAACGCGCCATCCAATTGGTAGGCAGGGATCGGCTTTTCAATGCAACCGGCATACAGATCCTGCAGATCAATTCGCTGTACCAATTGCTAGCCCTCAAACAACAGAATTCGCCCACACTCACGGCTGCTCGAAGGTTGTTGTTTATGCCAGATCTGCTTAAGTACTGGTTCTCTGGAGTAATATCCTCAGAATACACTATTAGCAGTACAAGTCAAATGTTGAACCCCACTACCCGCAACTGGGCGCTCGACCTTCTAGCAGAGTTAGAACTACCCCACTCTATACTAAGCGATATTGTGATGCCTGGTACGCAGGTGGGTTATGTGGGCAACGATATTCAAGCAGATACGGGCTGCCGGGCAATTCCTGTTCTAGCAGTTGGAGAGCATGACACAGCCTCTGCAGTTGCGGCTGTTCCGGCCGTTGGGAATGATTGGGCGTACCTAAGCTGTGGTACGTGGTCGCTAATGGGTATAGAGTCATCGAGCCCCATTCTTACTCCAGAAATGGCCCGGGCAAATCTGACCAATGAAGGCGGAGTATGTGGAACCATCCGTGTTCTTAAAAACATCATGGGACTTTGGCTTGTGCAGGAATGCCGAAGGTCGTTTGCACGTAAGGGATATGACTACAGTTACTCGCAATTAACAACGATGGCGGAACAGAGCAAGCCATTTGGCCCATTGGTAGATCCAGATGCCGCAGTCTTTTTATCCCCAGCCGATATGGCCGAGGCAATTACAGAATTCTGTACTAATACTGACCAAACACCACCCGCTTCACCAGGCGAGTTTGTACGGTGTTGCCTTGAGAGCCTCGCATTAAAGTTCAGGTGGACAATGGATAGGTTGCAGGACTTTCATGGGCAGCCATTGCGTGTACTGCATATTGTGGGTGGCGGCACCCAGAACCGGCTGTTGTGTCAGTTAGCGGCGGACGCAACACAGCGCGAAGTGATCGCTGGCCCCGTTGAGGCGACTGCCGCAGGTAATGTACTGTTGCAGGCGATTGCTCGCGGCACCATTGGGTCGCTGGCCGAGGGCCGCGAAATAGTTCGTCGTTCATTCGAAATTGATCGATATGAGCCCGGCCCAAGCAGCGACGGGTGGCAGCAGGCGTGGCAGCGGTTCGTCGCAATACGCGCATCGGCGGGCATGGAGGACTAGCAACTCATTGACAAATTCGCTTAAGTGCGCGGTGGGCGTTGGCCTCTGCGCCGCAGTGCTGTGTTCGGCAGTTTACGCCCAACCTAAACCGGTGCACGCCAGTAGTGCAGATGAACCGGCGCAAACCATAGTCAGTACTCAAAAGCACTATCGGATACCTTATCAGCTCAGCCCCATTGATCACATACTCCTGCGGGCACGCGTGAACGGTCACGGCCCATTTCTGTTTATACTTGATACCGGCGCGCCCACTGTATTTCTTTCGCCTGCCGCGGCCAAACGAAGCGGCGTCGTACCAGGCGCCTCCTCACGAGTCGTAATCCATTCATTTCACCTCGAGGGTGGTTTACGAATGCAGAACGTGACAGGCGCAGTTCAGGAATTGGCGCAGCTGCAGGGCATGAATAACATAAATCTTACGGGCGAACATCTGGACGGCGTGATAGGCTTCACTCTTCTAGGACAGTTCCGGCTGCATATCGACCTCTCCAAGTCACATCTTGTGTTCACACCCACTGGCTGGCAACCTCAGATTCAGAGCCTCGATACCCTGCCGGCAGCGCAGCGCAATGCGTTGCAGTCTGGCGCTGACAAATCCCAGCAACAGATGCGGGACCTCGCGAAGATGGCCGGTTCATTTCTCTCCCCGGCGCAAGATGTGACTACAACACGACGTCCGTTCTTCGGAATCGTGTTTGCCTCGGGAAGTACCGCCGCGTCCATCGCTTCTGTTGTACAACAAGCACCTGCCTGGAGCGCTGGGCTGAAGGCGGGCGACCAGATCGTACGCGTCTGGTATCCTGGTAAGCCCCCGATTAACGTAGCATCTGCGAGCGACGCCATTGCGGCTCTCAATCGTGCGAGCAGCTCCAATGGTGTTGTGGTGGTTGTAATGCGCGATGGTGTGCGCAAGAAGTACACCATACTGCCCAACTTGGGAGGCTTTTAAATGCGTCATTGCTTCCTCAACGCTGTGTTACTGTTCATGGTATTGAGAATGCCGTTTGCGCAGGCAGCTCCATCGGTACCGCCTCAATCCGCCACTGCATCGACCGTTCCTCTCACTGTGCTACAGAGCGGGCACGTTGCTTTAGAGGCCCGATTGAACGGCAAGGGTCCCTATCGCTTCATTCTAGATACGGGCTCGCCAATTACATTTGTGGACGTTGACACCGCACTTGCTACTGGACTTATAAAGGGCATTAAACCAACAACGGCGCCTTCCTTGTTGCCGGTGAGTATGACCAGCGCAGGTACCATTAAGGTGGGGCAGGAGGTCGTCTCGAATGTTCCCGTAATGGTTCTTAACCACCCTGTCATAAGCCTCCTATCGCAGATTGAAGGCCCACTGCATGGCATTCTGGGCTTCTCGTTCTGGGCACGGTTCAACATCGTTTTGGACTATGCAGATGGCACAATCTCTCTAACGCCAGGTCGTTTTCACCCTCCCGACGTGGTCTCCCGCCTTATGTCCCGGCTCTTCGGCGCATCCTCGCTCAATCACCTCGTTCCCGCGGGTCAGTGGGGCATGACAGTCGTGAAACAACCTGGTCAGAGGCGAGGAGTAACTGTCACGTCCGTTTACCAGGGCACCCCCGCAGCTGCAGCGGGTATTCAAGCTGGTGACATATTGCTCTCAGTGGATGGCCGCTGGACGGATACCATGAACGATTGTTGGAATGCTCTATCTGCAGAACGACCCGGCAGGTTGGTGCCAATCACCATACTTCGCGGAGTTAAGCGACTACACTTAACCGTGACGCCAGTCGTTGGAATCTAAAAAAGAGGATAGTCATGACCTTTCAATTTGACCACATCGCTCAACAGGTGGAAGATATTGAAGCCGCCGTAAAGTGGTACGGCGACAACATACCAGGATCCACTGTTCTATATCAAGATGAAACGTGGGCGTTTGTAGAATGCGGTGGTGTACGGCTGGCCTTTGTGACACGAGACCAACATCCAGACCATATTGCATGGCGAGTATCACTTGAAGAACTGGAAGCGATTTCTGCCAAAACAGGCAAGGAAATAAAGATTCATCGTGACAAATCGCGAAGCATCTACCTGGAAGGCCCCGGCGGGCGCGCAGTTGAGGTAATCTCTATGCAGGGATCGCGTTGGGAGTAAATTCCAGTACCGTTTACCATAATGCAGAGAAGGTATTTCGTGATTGACCGGTGAATTTATAAAAGAATTACCATTCACCGTGCACTAGGTTCGCGCGGCACCTAAAATTCACAATTTATTTCGAGGATGAGAGGGATAACCGATGTCTGAAAAGCTGAAAATCGGTATCGTCGGCTGCGGCGGTATCGCCAACGGCAAACACCTGCCCAGTCTGTCCAAACTGGCTACGGCAAAGCTTGTGGCATTTTGCGACATAGTTGAAGAGCGCGCCGAAAAGGCGAAGAAAGACTATGGCGACTCTAAGAGCCTAGTAAGCAAAGATTACAGAAAGCTTTTGGAAGACAAAAGCATTGACGTTATCCACGTTTGCACCCCAAACAGTTCTCACGCGGAAATCGCGATTGCTGCCATGGAAGCCGGCAAGGATGTTCTCTCTGAGAAGCCGATGGCGAAGACTGCCAAGGACGCTCGTCGAATGGTGGAAGCTGCCAAGAAGACAGGCCGCAAGCTCACAGTGGGCTACAACAACCGCTATCGCGCCGACAGCTGGCACCTTCATCAGCTGTGCGAGCGCGGTGATCTCGGCGATATCTACTTCGCTCGGGCTCACGCGATCCGACGACGTGCGGTTCCGACCTGGGGCGTGTTTCTTGACGAAGAGAAGCAGGGTGGCGGCCCACTAATCGATATTGGTACCCATGCACTAGACCTCACTCTCTGGATGATGAACAACTACAAACCCAAGACTGTGCTGGGTTCGGTCTACCGTAAGCTTGCGGATACTGAGAATGCAGCCAATGCCTTTGGCCCCTGGAACCCTAAAGAGTTCACTGTCGAGGACTCCGCTTTCGGGTTCATTACCATGGAGAACGGCGCAACAATCGTTCTGGAGAGCAGTTGGGCACTCAACACTCTGCAGGTAGACGAAGCCAAATGTACGCTGTGCGGAACAAAAGCAGGTGCAGACATGATGGGCGGCCTTCGCATCAACGGCGAAGAGTTCAGCCGACTTTGGGATAAGAAAGTCGACTTGGGTGCCGGTGGTGTTGCGTTCTACAGTGGCCGATCCGAGAGCGATGCCGACATCGAAGCACGTCTTTGGATAGATTCTCTCCTGCATAATACTCCGCAGGTCGTACTACCAGAGCAAGCATGTGTGGTTTCCGAAATACTGGAAGCAATTTACACATCTGCACGCACGGGAAAAGCAGTAGAGTTCTAGATTCGCTTCACGGGTTGGTTTTGTATCCCCTTGAGATATCTCAGGGGGATACTTGTTAGAAAGGGCTACTTGTCATGCCGCCAGATACGACATCGCTCATCCTGGGCATCGACGGCGGAGGCACTAAGACCGCCGCAGCGGTCGCCACGATGTCTGGAATGATTCTGGGACACGGCGAAGGTGGCGTGGGTAGCCTTAACTCTCGTAAAGACTGCCTCCACCTTTCGTTACGTTCGGCAGTAGCAAATGCCTGTGAGATGGCGGGTCTCGATTCTGCTGGTACGCGATTTGCGAGTACCTGTATCGGGATTGCCGGTTACTCTCTAGAGCAGCAACGCATCGAACTCTTCCGGGCGCTACCGTCCATTATCCCCTCCGAGTTTTTTCGACTGGAACCAGACTACCGCATTGCGTTTCAGGGAGCAACTGGCGGCAAGCCAGGAATCGTCGTAATTGCTGGCACGGGTGCCGTTACCTACGGGCGTGATAACCTCAACCGCGAGTGCCGAGAAGACGGACTAGGCTACCTGCTTGGCGATCGTGGTTCCGGCTTCAACCTGGGTTTGCAGGCGCTTCGCTACACGTTAGAAATGATGAAAGATGGTCGTAGCGATGCAATGACCGATGCAGTACTGCAACAAACGGGCGCCAAAACGCAAAGTCAGGTGCTGCAGTGGATCTACAGCGACTTTCAAACGGCACGGGTTGCTGGACTTGCGCCCATCATAGGCAACATGGCCGACGACGGGGAGCCGCAGTCCCGATCGTTAGTAGCCCTTATGGCGCGTAGATTACGGCATTCTGTACGCGAGGTAAAACATCGATTGTTCATGGCGCCAGACACTGAGGTCTATCCGTTAGGGGGATTGTGGCACATTAGCCGGTTCCTAAGCGCCGAGTTCGAAGAACCGACATGGGAGTTCACCGTACCGTGGGAGCGTGAGAACGATGGCAATCGTGGTCGCAGGTTCAATTTAAAGGCTTCGGAGGGCACCGCTGTGCAGGGAGCAATTGCTCTTGCGATGCAGTCGATACTAACCACGGGATAGTGCCGACCACATTCCTCGCTCAGCATGTCGTTTGTGAAATACAATTCCGAAGAAACACCACTACTTTTGGGAAAAAAGCCCCTAACGGCGTGATTATATTCATAACCATTAACTAGTGAGTGCATTTACTTCTAGATGCAGCCTCATTCCTTAAATTCTGTTACATATACCTAAGTGTAACCAGCGAGGTCCAAATCGTGAACAACACAGACTCCGTGGCAGCAAGCTCGCAATCACCGCACCAGATGACCGTCATCGGAATTGATCTGGGTACGACCTACTCCTCAGTCGCATACATTACTGCATCAAAAACGACCCCTTTCAAAGACATTAAAAGCAGTTGCATCGAGGTGGAGCAGCCAACTACCGAAGGTACCTACACAAGTCCACTCGTTGCATCTGTAGTCGCCCTTCAGCCGGGTAAATCTGATTTCATTGGCGAAGGCGCCAAACGCATCCTAGAACGCAGTGGAAGTGCAGCTCTTGTGCCTGAACGCTCCATCTTCTTTAACACTAAAAACGAGATGGGAATTAGAAAGACCTACAGAAGCGCTCCCGAGCCCTACAAACACCCGTACAAGATCGCCGGTCACATTCTGGACTTTCTGCGGAATGCAGCTTCCAGAGAACTGCCTGTCACTCCCAACAGAATCGTTGTCACCGTACCGGCATCTTTTCAAATCAGTCAAAGGCGCGACACCATTGAGGCAGCAAAGTTGGCTAAGATTGCGCTATCCGAAAATGACTTGCTCGACGAACCGACAGCCGCACTTATTGCATACCTGCACGAACACGATGGCGCCCAAGTACTACGTCCCAAGGTGCGTAACACCGTTCTGGTTTTCGACTTTGGAGGCGGAACATGCGATGTCTCGGTTATTTCGGTGCGTCCGCAGGAAAATGGCCAGATGGAAGTGGCAACAATTACTTCCTCTCGGTACCATCGATTGGGCGGCTCGGACATCGACATTGCGATAGTCCAAAAACTCCTGTTGCCAAAACTGCTTGAGGCCAACAGAATACCGATGGATAGACGAAGTTGGAAGCTGAAAAAGAAGCTTCTGGAACCGCAATTGCTTGGTACTGCAGAAGCGCTTAAATTATCAATATGTGCTCAGATTAACAAATTGAAGAGCTTTAACAAATACTCTGAAGAAACAGCAAAGTCGATTCGATGCAGACAACCAGATGTGCAGGTAAGCATAAATGAACGAACGCAATGGGTACTTAACGAACCGTCGATTACGGCCGCTGAATGGGACGAAATTATCGCACCATTTATCGATCCTAATGTTCTGCATGTTAAAGAGAGCGAATATACGATGGAACTGTCGATTTTTGCCCCCCTGGAGGACGCACTAAGTCGAGGCAACGTTACTTCCATGGAGATTGACGTTGTGCTGCTGGCAGGAGGAAGCTCACAGATACCTAATGTTAAGGACGCCATCGCTGAGTACTTCAGCACCGCGGAGGTACTGACATTCGGCAACTCATTGGATGTGCAGACTGCAGTTGCACGAGGAGCAGCTCTACACGCGGCATTTCTTGAGCAAACGGGCTTGCCGCTCGTACGCCCTGTTTCTCTGGATGGCATCGGAATACTGACCAATAACACCAAACCTTTCGAACTGGTAGCACAAAACACACCACTTCCGTTTCCACCGGATGGAAGCATGGTAACGTTGCGCGATTTCAGGATACCCGCCGGGACATCCCAGGTACTTCGCATGGATTTTGTGAGCCTTCCAAATAATCAGCGCCTGCAGTCCGCTACTTGGTACCTCGGATCAAAAGTAATGCCTGATGAGCTCATTACAATTCAATATAGATTCACGGCATCGCAAGTCTTTGAATTTGTGGCGTTTACTGATCGCCAACCAGATATACGGTATGAAGCCACCCTCGATAATCCACTTGTCGCCGTCTCTAACACGAATGAAATCATGCTCAACATACAAGAGCTAGAGGAGGAGCTACGAACGCAATCCTTTGCCGAAAAAGTTGAGGCAGAAAAGTTAGTGCAACTTGCGACGTGGTACGCGGAGCTCAACCAAGTAGAGAAAGCGCTCGATTATCTGCAAGACGCGGGGCGCAAATACGGTGCGCCCAATGTTTCGGTACTAAACCTTATGGGAATGTACCATGGCAGGCTTGGCAATGACGCGATGGAAGAGCGATTTTACCGTGAAGCCGACAGCTGCTCCGAGTCCTGGGGTGGCGCGCTTTTTAATCTTGCGCTTGCCTTAAGGCGAAGGAATCAGCTGAACCAGGCGGTTGAGGTAATTGAACAGAGTATTGCAAAAGAACCAGATGATGGGCCCGCTCACACCCTCCATGCATTGTGCTTAAAATCTCTGAATCGGTTACCTGAAGCGGAAGATGCACTGAACCAGGCAGGTCAGTATTTCGGGCCAATCGGGTCTCAGTCGCAATTTGAGCTTGGATGGTACAAAATCTATGCAAATGAGATCGTGGATGCTCAACTGCGTGAGAAAGTGGATCGCGAGATGCGTATGAGAGCCGAATTACGATCCTCGTTGGATGAACTGCCGGATGCGCCCAGACCAGTAGCCCCCACGGATGCGGACGCAGGTCAATCTGGTTAATGGCTACGTACCTTCTCCATGACTCTGAGCTAACACCTGAGCAACGCAGGGTGGTAGAGCTTGCACCCGACAGGCACAGGCTCATTATTGGCCCGCCTGGTAGTGGCAAAACACAGGTACTCGCCCACCGTGCCGCGTACTTGTGTCAAAAAGCGCGAACACCGAGTAACCGGTACCACGTCTTTGTGTACACCCGCGCGCTGTGCAGCTTCCTGAAATCTGCATTCGCGCTACTAGAAATCCCAGAATCAAGCGTCAGTACGTTTGATTCCTGGTGTTTTGAAATATTTCGTAAGCATGTAAAAGGCTCCGTGCCGTTTACCGCAGAAGGACCAGACTTCGCTGAACTGCATCGCCAGGTCCGCGATAAGTCTGTTGAATTTAGAGCCAATCCAATGTTCGACTTCGTGCTAGTAGACGAGGCACAAGATCTGGACCCATATGTACTAGAGATCTTATGCAACGTCTCTAAACATGTGACTGCTACCGCTGATTTCAACCAACAAATATATTCGGACTGCGTTAAAGAACAGCAACTTCTCGAGATTCTCGGCCTAACCAAACACAACATTCAATTGCTTGCAGCATACCGCAACTCACCGTTTGTCGCGGCGTTGGCATCCCATTTCCTTTCGGCGGACCAATCTCGTAAAGAGTATTTAAGGCAAACCCAAACGGTGCAATCGGTGCGCGAGAAGCCTGTTTTAGCAATTAGCGAGAGCCGCAGCCAATCTGAAGCCGCTCTCGCTAACATTATACAAACTCGGCTACGGCGCGACGAACGACTCTGCATCGTGGTACCAAGCAGCCAGCAATTTACAGAGATGGTCGCGCTTTTGAACAAATATGGTATCGCTTCTCAAATTGTTAAACCCTCCGCAAATGATCGGGATACTGGAAGCAACTTCGACGACGGCGTTACTCGTATTTCGACGTATCACAGCGTCAAGGGTCTAACGTTTGATAGCGTCCTCATGCCTTGGTTCTGTATAGACACGTTTAAATCGCAGGCAAGCATACAGCAGTTGGTCTTTGTGGCTATCACTCGCGCAACGCAATGGGTGTACGTTAGTACCGAACAAGAGAATGCGGACTCGACTTTGCAGTTATTTAACCCAGCAATTTCAGATGGCGATATTGAACTTCACCGTGATGTCTGTGACAGCCAGCCATCAAATTTGGATGCCCCCTCGCCTCCAAACGATGACGACGCCTGGGATGTAGATATTGCTGCATTTTAAAGGCTGTCGCTCCGCATAATCCGTCCTCATTGAAGATGCTAATTGCACGCTGTTCATCACCAGGATAGGCGCCCATTTGATAGATGGCCGTCGTGTTAAGGGCGACGAGTTTATACACTGTAAGAAGCAAAACACAGGATATTCATGCCACACGACACCGCGGTTTATTCCTAGGGTGCGCAGTGGCCGATTAGTCTCTTGCTGCATTACAAGCTAGCCGCCCTCCCTTTGTAAGTTCACTCTTCCGTGCGAACGCGAAAACGAAACCAACCGCGAAAGCATTTTAGTATAAAGCAGCCAGAGCGCATTCCGGTAATGGGGGCGCTGTTAATTGCCATTGTTTACGCGGTAGTTAGCACCTAATAAGAAAGTCGTTCTGGCTAATCGCCCGCTCCCAGAGCAATCACAAGCCACACCTGGTCAGCTTTTTTACTCCTCTGCTATCTGTAACAATCCCAGCATCCGTCCTACTGAGGTTCACGCCGCTAGTGCTTTGCACCGCTATGTAGGTAAGTTCCTCGCTACTTCGAACCAACAGCATGCTCGCGGAAGGGCCGTTTCAAAATTACTCGTCAAGGTTAAATGATATCGCTCTGCTGTCAGACTGATTGCTCACTATTGCCTCGTTATCACACGGTGTGAAATGTTTAACACGCTCGATGTGACCTATTTCACTGTCATCAGCCAATACGCAGAAGTAGAATATTGTCGTGTGATGTGTGCGCAAAACAGGTATGGCGATATGGCGTGACGTGTTACAAGTTGAAACGTTGGCCAATGGTATTCGCTAGACCTAAGCGAGCAGTCAGTTCATTGTTTTCGAATAAACAACGGTGCGCGGAGTTACTATGAATAAAACACTCATCGGAGCAATTGCTTATTTGATCATGCCCGCTGTGGCCAGTGCCAGTGGAACACAACTCATTACCAACGGTAACTTCGAGACCGGCAACCTATCTGGATGGACAGTTGCTGTGCAGGGCAACCCATCCGACACGACCCATCAGGACGGCTTTTACAACATCAGCAA
>DAIDKH010000011.1 GCA_027450145.1 Chthonomonadaceae bacterium
TTGCAGGGCGCACCTGGAGAAATGCTCGGTATCGGTGGTGTAGATGGAAACGGGCAAAACGAACTTGCTGAGGTGCTCGTGGGGCTTCGGTCAGTGACATCCGGTACTCTAACCTGGAACGGACACAAATACCAGCCTGGCAGCAATCCAACCGTCGGCTTCATCCCGCAAGATCGGCGAAAGAATGGCCTTGCAACCGCGATGTCCGTTGAGGAAAATCTGCTTTTTCAGGCCGTGCAAGAGCCTTCATTTGCACGCGGGCCATTTCTGGATAAACGCAAACTTCACGGTGTAGCAGCGGAATTGGTATCCACGTTCGATATCCGAAGTGCCAGCCTATCAACCGCAGTCTCATCACTATCTGGCGGTAACCAACAGAAGATTGTCGCAGCTCGAGCACTCTATTCCAAACCTGATTTAATTGTGGCAGTTAACCCTACCCGTGGACTGGACATAGGTGCGACGCGTTTTGTTCACGAGCAGCTCGTAGCAGCTAGTCGACGTGGAGCTGCAGTGGTGGTTTTATCAACTGATATCGACGAAATTGCTGCGTTGTCCCACAGAACAGCTATCATGGCTCGCGGTTCGGTTCAGGAATACGAAATTCGAGGTCAATCGGCCGAGGATATAGGATTGCTCCTGGGAGGCACAATGAACGGCGTCCAATCGAAAGACAGCCGTATATGATTACGCCGAACTCTTCTCCACATCCCGCGCTAGCCAGACGCGTGGCCATTTGGCTATTGCAGGCGTTTGTAGCCGCGGTCTCATTTTTAGTGCTTCTTGCGGTCACTCTTACAATATTTGGCATCCATCCAAAATCCGCGCTACCCGCGATAGCTGACGGTGCATTTGGTGGATGGCAATACGGCCACATTTATGCTCTATCCGAAACCATTGTAGAGGCGGTACCCCTCATCCTTACCGGTCTCGGCACCCTTGTGGCGTGGCAGGCAGGAATGTTTTCCATTGGGGGTGAAGGTCAGCTTCTCATTGGTGCGCTGACCGCAATGATTGTTGAGCATTTTGTCCACCACATTCCTGCGCCATTGATAACATTTCTGATGCTAATTGCATCTGTGATAGGTGGAGCAGTGTGGGGAGGTATTGCGGGCTGGCTGCGCACCACCCGCAACGTGCAAGAAGTCATAAGCACGATCATGCTGAATTACATTGCACTCTACCTCGTGGGGGCCTCAGTTCTTGGCCCACTGCAGGAGCCATCACACAGCGGACCCGAGACAGCTATCCTACCGGATCCTGTCCTTTTCGCTCACCTCATACCACCCGCATGGACTGGAGGCTTCACCGCAAGGCTACACACTGGCGTCATCATTGCGCTGCTTGCGGTGCCGCTTACCGCATTATGGCTGTACCGAACCCGCACAGGCTTCGCATTGCGTTTGAGCGGTCAGAACGCAGATGCTGCACGAACGGCCGGCTTTTCTGTTGACCGGGTAAGACTTACTGCAATGATTGTTTCTGGCGCTCTATGCGGCCTCGCAGGATCGGTACAGCTTCTTGGTGTGAGCGCGCGGCTCGACCAGCAGTTTTCTCCTGGCTGGGGCTACAGTGCAATTCCAGTTGCCCTCATGGGAGGGCTAACCCCGGGCGGCACGCTCATCTCCGCGCTGTTTTTCGGTGCACTTACGGCCGGAACGAATAGCGCAGAGCGCACGGTGGGGGTACCCGCAGTGGTGGCAGATGTTCTATTGGCAACATCTGTAATGGCCGTGGTGGCGATTAGAGCGTGGCGAGGACGTGCTCAAATGGCTTCGGGGGGAGATTAACGACTATGGATGCAACCGGCCTTGTCGCCAGCCTTTCGGGTTCAACGGCTCGCGCTGCCACACCACTTATTTTCGCCGCCTCCGGCGAGGTCCTCGTACAACAGAGTGGCGTCGTAAACGTCGGCTTAGAGGGCATTCTGCTTAGCAGTGCATTTGCAGCTACAATCGTGACCTACACGACTCACAACCCATGGTTCGGCCTGCTAGCCGCCCTGATTACTGGCGGCATCATGGCTGCTATATTTAGCGCATTTACAATTTACGGCGCCGCAGACCAAGTCGTGGTGGGCGTCGTATTGAACCTGTTTGCATTGGGTGCAACCGGCACACTCTTCCGTATTCTCTTCGCAACTCATGCTGCGAAAACTAAAGAATTGCCATTCCTTTTCCACACACTCCCAATTTTAACCCCCTGCACGACTGTGGCAGTTGCGGCAGCGTGGTACCTACTTTACAAAACCCGCGTGGGCCTGGAAATACGCGCATGTGGCGAAAAACCATCGGCGGCAGCAGCAAGCGGTGTAAACGTCCTGCGCCTGCGAACTATTGTTACGATTTTAGGTGGTGTGCTTGCGGGAGCTGGCGGAGCATTTCTCTCTATTGGCCAAAACAATGCATTTGCTGAAAACATGTCGGCGGGACGAGGATTTATTGCTCTTGCGATCGTTACCGCCGGTCGGTGGAATCCTATTGGCTGTTTAATCGCGGCGCTCGTGTTTGGTCTCTCGGATGCTCTGCAGTTTCTTGGCCAGGCAATTGGCCTAGACCACTACTACAGGCTACTTCTGAAACATCTCCACCTGCTCGCCATCGCGAAACATTTTAACATGAATCATGTACCGTACAACCTATTTCTTGCAGTGCCATACGTAGTAACATTGGTGATTCTTATAGGAAGTAGTAAATCGACGAGAGCACCGGCATCCTTGGGTAAACCCTACGTTAGGGTATAAACATAGAAGTTGCAGAGCAACTTGTAGGAATTACAATATGATTTCCAAATTGGAAGAGCTGTACTCGCAGGTACTAACGGAACTCGGCGAAGACACGAACCGCGAAGGACTGCAAAAGACACCTCACCGTGTAGCCGAAGCTATGCAATTCGTAACTCAAGGTTATCATCAGGACCTGGTTACGATTGTGAATGACGCCATATTCCATGAGACATCCGATGATATGGTGGTTGTTCGTGACATTGAATTCTTCTCAATGTGCGAACATCACATGTTCCCATTTTTCGGCCACGCTAATATTGCATACATACCAGACGGCAAAATCATTGGCCTATCTAAACTCGCCCGCATAGTCGACATGTTCGCACGTAGACTTCAAGTTCAAGAGCGCATGACGGCCCAGATTGCAGAAGCGATTGACGAGGTTTTAGATCCCGCAGGGGTCGCGGTGGTGATTAAGGCCCGTCACCTCTGCATGATGGCACGGGGGGTAGAAAAGAAGAGCAGCGAAATGATAACTAGTCATGTACTGGGGGCTTTTAGAAAAGACCGGTCCACCCGTGCGGAGCTCATGGATCTTTTGAACAGCCGCACAGGTCCGTACTGAATAATGAATTTCGCAATTCAGTTGTATCTACTACGTTCGCACGGCCTTGAGAAAGGCGCTGAAAACCGTACAAGACTGGATCTCTTGAGCACCTGAAAGCTCCCCGCCCTTAGGGGTAACCCAAATATCGCGACCTACCAGTTTGAGAGTGCCGGATGTCTGGTTACTAAAGACCGCGAGCCGCGAGCCCGTAGTGCGCAGCACTGGATCATGACAAATGCCACTCCAGAGTGGCAAAAACCCGGCAGCTGCAGCGATAGACCGGATGAGTGCACCGGTCACTACAGGCGTCATGACCTGAATAGACGTCCACGACGTGTGTCGAAGAATGGCCATCCCTGGCTTGCCAGCAGAATTCGTCGCAGCTCGAACCGCTAACCGGTCGGTAATTGTAAAGGTGGGGCTTACCGATAACGGTGTGCCCAGTCGATCCCCTTCTTTAAGGCTGTTGATTACACTATCTTTACAGGACACGATGCGAACCTGCAGTCCGCATTCACTCTCTTCGCGTTTTACTTTCATGCCTGTTAATCGCGCGATGTTCTCGGCGGTTGCCCCGCTTTCGCCCTGAAGGCCAACACCCCAGAACCAGACAATAGTCTGGTTTCGATTCTTAAGACGACCCTCCAGTTTTTGCCTATCCGAATCCGACAGGTAATACAGGTTGGCAACCAGCGAAATAGGGTGAACGGGAAAGTCCTTACGGTAAAGATCTGAGAAGTGGTACACATCAAACGAAAGACCGCTCATTGCCGTTTCCCGCACAAGATCGCAACAAGCGGCATCGTTCACACGCCGGGCGGCCTCACTCTGCGTGGTAGTACGCAACGAAGCCGAGTCAATGAATGCTGCTATAGAACAGGATCTGGAACCCTCCTTCGCCTGTGGCAATTTCATATGTACTAATGCAGCCGCCCAGTCATCGGTGCGGGGCCCCATCGGTACCATCAGGCCCGCCTGATGCACGGATACCAATGCGGCGCCCATTTCCGTCAAAGCGAGTTCCTGCTGAATCATCATCCTGCCGCGTAGCCCGAGGCTGCCCGTAATCAATCGAACCACCGCATTGCAGCCTTCAGTGGGCCCCAGAAAGAAGTCGATATCGCTGCTGTCCATCAGGGTCTCTGCAACTCCTCCGGGTGTAGGCGAACCGGCGTGGAGTGCGGCACAGTTGGCTCCAACCAAGGTAGCAGGACTGGCAACTTTAGCGGCGCCTGCTAGTGACAGAACAGCATTATTGATCGATGATTGAACGGTGTCCCAGTAATCAGCTAGCGCGATGTCAGTCATCCCTGCGCGGGCAAAGACAACATTCGTTTCCGATTTGCGTTCTAAAAGCCGAGGACACCGGATAGTGTGAAAATCCAGTGTTGGTTCGTTCCAGGCTTGACGAAGTAGCGATACATTCTTTCTATACCGGTCTCGTGCCAGCAGACGCAGCCGATCAGTCATGGCTCGCCCTGTATCGCGTAATCTTGGATCCGTCACGAGCCCCCAGCCACCGACGGCGGTGCCTATAACAACACCTGAAAGAGGGTGATTGAGTGGTGCCGACACGAGCCTTGCGATCACGGCCTCTGCCGTGCGCAGCCACCGTTGTGAGGCCCAGGAAACGAGTTGACCTCGTAGCCCAGGACAATTTGCCGTTTCATGGCTGTTGGCTTGTAACCACTCGGCGGACGGCTCACAATTCCACTCAAGAATAACATAACAGTGTGGTGCGACTTTGTGAATCGGAGCAATTGCAGCTTGTAGAAACGCCGCAAGGGATTCTCTATCGTCCGTAAAAGGCACATCGTATCCGCGCAATATAAACATCTGAACACCAGCGTTTGCGGCTGCCACAATCTCATGTTCATTGGATGTAGGAAGTACAACTGCAATAAGGCCTGGTACCTGCTTACCATTAGAGAAAAAGGCGGCTCGTCCTGAATGTTGGCGAATTTCAAGTCCCGCCTGTTGTTTTGGTTCTGGACGATTACTTACAATATTCAATAAATATTCCTTGTGTTTAGAATGGTTTTACGGGAACGCCGTTCTTGCGAACCTCAAAATGGCAATGTGGACCGGTTGCCATGCCGGTCATGCCCACCAGTGCGATTACATGACCTTGCTGTACACGCTCACCAACATGAACCAGTATACGCGAACAGTGAGCATAAAGTGTGGTTAGGCCCCCGCCATGATCAATGATTACGGTGTTACCATATCCACGAACATAATGGGCAAGGATTACCGTACCGGTTCCCGCTGCGTGAATGGGCGTCCCCATTGGCGCGCCGATATCTACACCAGTGTGCATCAACCATCGATGCAGGATTGGGTGGAATCGCATTCCAAACGGCGAAGTTATCGGCCCATTAAGAGGACGAATAAATCGGCCACGCCAAATAGGCGCTTCTCGAAAGTGCGCTTCAGCGGTGCGCTTTTCCTCTCGGGTATGATGAGGATGCGCTGCCTCCCATGCTTCCTCCTCGGCCTTACGTCGTTCATCCAACTCGTACGAAAGCAACCGGACAGTGTTTGTCATAGCAGCCGCTTCGCTCGCCATCACATCTAGTTGATCCTGTTCCTGCTGCCGCTGCACGTAGGTATCCTGCAGTGCACTGTTATCCTGCGCCATTGATGCGAGATACGCTTCTTTGTGCCGCTCGAACCTCACCGCCAATTCGCGCTGCTGCTGCTCCTCGCGCTCTATGCGCACCCGAGTTTGCTGGAGGTGAACCATATTTCGCTGAATCGAACCTATCAGATTGACATCGCTCTGAACAATCTGATGAATGTACAACTTGCGTGCCAGCAGTTCCTGAATCGATCGGGCTTGCAGCAGAACCTGCGCATACGTCGTTTCTCCGCGCATATATGCGGCACGCACCCTGTCTGACAGGAGCTGACGTCGCTTTCGCAACTTCGTGCGCGTGTTTACCCAATCTAGCAGAGTATGGTAATGACGCGTTTGAAGCGATTGCATGGTGTTGCTAACCGAAATGAGGGACGCGCGGGCCGCTTCTACCCGAACGCGCTTTTTTGAAATGGAACGGTGCAGGTGGTTTGCTTGCCGATCTGCTTCGTGTATTCGGCTTCGAATCACTACGAGGTTATGATGAAGGCTGCTTAACTTTGCGGCAAGTTTTCGCTTCCGTAAAATAGCAGCATGGGCTTCCGATAAAGTGATGACCTTATGCACGGGTCTTTTCTTACGGTAATGTACAATAACGCGCCTATATCGCCTTTTCCGTGTATGCCTATGCGATGCCATTGTCGGCGATGAGGTAGCGAGCAATATCATGCACAGCAGTACTACGAGGCTTACCAGCTTCTTCATCATAGACGCACAAACCGGTGTATTGCCAGGATGCTCCCGGTTAGGCCCACCAGCGCACCTGTTAAACCCAGAAAAATAAATACCTGCAACGGACCAATTGCAGCAGATGCATGGGCTATAAGCGGTGAATGAAGTGTTTGGGTGAACCTTGACACTTGCGCAGCAGCAATAATCAACGCTATAGATGCGATTAACGACCCGCAGATACCGTGAAAAAGACCTTCAAAGATGAGGGGACATCGTATGAACCAGGGAGTTGCCCCCACAAGCTTCATTATTTGGAGTTCTCGTCTTCTAGAGTACACCGTGAGGCGAATTGTGTTGTACACGATAAGGAGAGTTGCCGCAGCAAGGGCGAACGCAACAGCCAGGCCAATGTTGCGAACAATGGCGGCAAATCCCATCAATACGCCAACTTCGTAATCGGCATCGTTCACCTGCATAATTTGCGGAAACTGTTTCTGGGTCTTGAGCCAATGCGCCAGTTGGGACACTTTGTCGCTGGAACGGGCCTGCACTTGCAGCCGATCCATAAGCGGATTATCCTGTAATGCAGTCGTTAGAGTTGGATCACTGCTACCCAATTTCGCCCATGCCTGTTCCTTGGTTGTAAGCGTCACAGCCCGGACCATTGGATTGCCCTTCAGGGCGGTCTGCACAGCCAAAGTCTCCTCGCGGGTTGTGGCTGGTTTCATGAAGACATCAATCACATTAAACTGCTCTGGTTCCTGAGCTACGATTTCGTGAATACGATAGGCAGTCCAGGTTGTTCCCCCCAAAACCATGAGGGTAACGGCTACAGTGGCGAGTGCCGCGAGAGACATCCATAGATGACGGCGTATATTCAACCACCCTTCATGAAGCAGGAACCCTACGCTGTTAATGTTCATACCGCCTCTCCACAATCTTCCAGAACGCCCCGGCCATACCGTCCACACGCTTCATCGCGCACGAGTACTCCGTCCGCGAACTCCAGAACCCGTCGCGCACTCCTATCCACAATGGCAACGTCGTGAGTTGCAACAAGAACCGTGGCACCGGTTGCATTAATGTCGTGCAACAGTTCAACAATTCCTAGCGATGTCTCAGGATCGAGGTTACCCGTGGGTTCATCGGCGAGCAACAGCGACGGGCGATTTACCAGCGCGCGGGCAATGGCAACACGCTGTTGTTCGCCACCTGAAAGCTGCCCGGGGAACGCGTCTGGCCGAGACTGTAATCCCACGAGTTCGAGTACCTCGGGAAGCCTCCTTATAACCTCGCGGCGCCCAGCCCCAGTGACTCGCATAGCAAACGCAACGTTTTCGTAAACAGTGCGATCTGGCAGGAGGCCAAAGTTCTGGTACACCACGCCTACACGTCGCCGCAGTGCAGGTATCTGATTAACTTTCATACCGGATACATCGCACCCCTCAACGAAAATCGTTCCAGATGTGCATGATTCTTCATGCGTGAGCAGTTTGAGCAACGTCGACTTTCCGGCGCCACTTGCCCCTACAATGAATACAAACTCGCCCGCGCCAATCTCCAGGGACACGTTAGACAGTGCCTGACAGTGCCCTGGATAGAGCACGGACACCGATTTGAGCGCAATTGCAATGCGCTGGCTAACAGGTTGCGTGGCAACACTGGCAGTAGTGGTTGTCATAACAGTTATCCTGCCCCCGGAGGTGGTTTGTGTTTTGTGCAGTATTTGAGCTTTCGAGCCTCGCTCTCGGGCATCCGAACCGTGATAGTAACAGGGCACCACATGGTGGCCCGTTCGTGGGTTTCCGCACAAAGTGTAACGGTCACCATCTTCTGCGACTTAGTGCTCGTTCGTTTTCCAGGAAGCGCTACGGATGGTGGTGATGTTTGAGGTAATACTCTTGAACCGTTCGGTTGTTCGGTTGATGTCGCTGGTTGCACGGGCGGTTCTTGAACTGCTGCTTGGCTCGCGGTTGCCGTTTGAGCCGAGTTTGTCACACCTGAAGCGGTTGTGCCTGGCGTAGGTTGGGCCGCATCCTGTGCAGGTAATGTTGTGTTCTGAGTCGCCGTAGTATTATTCGTAGCGGAGTTAGAGCTTGACGACGAAGCTGGCGTAGAAACCGGTGGCTTTGAAGCAGCCGGCTGTTCTGGCAGCGGCACACCGGATGCTGGTTGAACCTGCGACGCTGCCTTTACAGCAGCGAGATATTTCTGCTCAAGCGGAATGGCATTCACCATGTAGTCATGCCAAATAGGAGCACAAATTACTCCACCTTGCCCATTCGCCATCGGCATAAATCGCCCATGGCGAAGATCTCCTGCCCAAATGACAGTTGTTAACTCCGGTGTATAACCTGCGAACCATGCATCTCGGAAGTCGCCTGTCGTACCCGTCTTACCGTGGGCATCTGCAATGATGCCGTTAGACTGGTTCCCCTTGGCCGCTGTACCCGTACCATAATCAACAACCGCAGTAAATGCATCATTAAGTTGCGAAATTGTAGAAGATTTAAGGATATTGGGCTGGCTAGATGGCAGGTCTTGCTCTATGATGTTACCATCGGAGTCCGAGATACTCTGAATAGCCATCGGCTGATGTTTTGTTCCGCCGTTGGCAACAATCGAATACGCCTCTGCCAAATCAATTGGATGCACGGCGGACGCGCCTATGGCTGTTGGTAGGTAAGGCGCTAAGTGAGATGTAATTCCCATAAGCTGGGCGTAACTAATCACGGTCCGAATACCCACAAGTGCCGCTACTTCCACCGCAATAGTATTCACGGAATGGGCTATGGCGTCGCGGCACGTAAGGTACCGGTAAGTGTATCCTTCAAAGTCGTGGACTGTTTTACCATGACCATCAGGGTAGACGATCGGCTTGTCCTGAAAGGTAGTGTCGATACCTGCCTTACCCGTATCAAATGCGCTGGCGTAATCAAACAGCTTGAACGTCGATCCCGGTTGCCTAAGGCCATAGACAGCTATGTTGAACTGAGACTTGGCAAAACTGCGGCCACCCACCATTGCTCGTATAAAGCCATTGCTATTATCGAGGCAAATCAGACAACCCTGATTGCATCCCGTGTAGGATGCAGACTCCAACCCATGTTCCAAATCACGTTCGGCATTTTGCTGCATACCGTAATTTAACGTGGTAATGATTTTTACGCCGGTATTCAGAAAATCGCGACCATATCTATGAGCAATGTCATTAAGTACATACCAGACGAAATACGGTGCTTTGAAGTCGTAAGCGGTGCTTCGTTGGGCCGCAAAGTGCATGGTCTCGTCAACGGCAGTCTGTTCCTGCGCTCCCGAGATGTAACCATAGCGTTTCATCGCGGCTAGCACTTCGTCGCGGCGACGGAGGGCTCTGTTGGGATGATCGAAGGGGCAGTATGCCGAGGGAAGTTGCGGCAGACCAGCAATAAGTGCCGATTGGGAGAGATCGAGTTGTGAGGCGTGTTTGCCAAAGTACGTCTCCGCAGCAGCTTCTACACCATACGCCCCGGCGCCATAATACACGTTATTCAAGTAGAGCGAGAGTATCTCATGTTTCGAGTAGACCTGCTCTATTCTCATGGCAATGAGTGCCTCTCGAACCTTTCGAGAGTATAGCTTCTGCCTACCCACCCCAAAGGCGCCTACGTTTCGAACCAGCTGCTGTGTAAGAGTACTTGCACCCTCTCGCTTCGAAATTCGCCCCGAAAAATCTGCAATTGCAGCTCGCGCAATACCTTCAAGGTCGATACCAAAATGGTGATAAAACCTATGGTCTTCTATCGCAACGGTTGCATTCTGCAGGTTCGGTGCAACTTGGCTCAGGGTTACTGGCACTTTGTCCTGATTATCAATGCGACCCAGTAAAACTCCATCCGCTGACCAAATGGTAGTTCCTCTCGGCTTGCTGACATTGTTAACCAGTACTGCGACGTCGGGCAGTTGTTTTGCAAACCTGTCGAAAACCACCAACCCAGTAAGCAATAATGTGGTCGCAACGGCTTCGGCAATAAGGAAAGCCGTCGCAATGACGGTTTTGACACCGATTTTGCGCTTTAACCGGGCAGACCTAGGGGTGTTCACATGTGATTTACGGTTGCTGCCGCTCGCAGGAGTTCGTTCAGGTTTTCGTGTCATTGCCAAACAGCACCCAATGTTTGTTTAACGAGTGATAAGCTCAAGCTGGGAAGGCTGAAGCTGTTGCTTACCGCCTTCCCGTTATGCCCTGCATAGTTGGGCCAACTAGTACGCACTATTCGGCGGGCTCAATTGTAATCGTGTTAATTTTGTCCCCTGCCCGAAGTTCCATCACATGATCTAGTCCACTGGTCACTTCACCAAAAATTGCGTAGGCGCCATCGAGGTGACTAGCTGGTGCCAGGGTAATGTAAAATTGGCAGGACGCACTGTCGGGGTGGGCCGACCGTGCCATTGCAAGTACACCGGCTTTGTCATGCTTTAAGCCCGGGACTATCTCTAGAGTAATATTCTTGCCGGAAGAACCAGTGCCATCGCCTTTTGGGCAGCCACCCTGAATCACAAAATTGGCTACATGACGATGAAAAGTAAGTCCATCATAGAACGATTTGTTCGCCAACTCGATAAAATTGCCTGCGGTTAATGGCGCCTGGTCAACAAACAGGTCTACATGTATGGCACCCTTACTGGTATCGATTACAGCCGATCGATTGGCCAAAGTATCTCTCCTGACATTTTTAGATTTCAGACTCCGTCGACTTGCATTGTAGCACACTGTTTGTGTGCCCTGCATGAGCCCCAAACGCCATGCGAGCGGGTAATCTTAATCAATGAAATCAGAATTCTGTCATTCCGTACCGCCGCTTGACACGATAATTTATGGTGATTGCCGGGAGGAATTGTACCGCCTGCCCGAAAAATGTGCCGACGTGATCTTTGCAGATCCACCTTACAATCTTCAGTTATCCAACCCTCTGAGGCGTCCGGATGCTTCGCTGGTCGACGCAGTTGACGACACATGGGACACATTTGCCAACCTAAGGGAATACGATGCCTTCACAAGGGAGTGGCTTACCGCATGCCGTCATGTGCTTAAAGATACCGGTACCATTTGGGTAATTGGTTCCTATCACTGCATATTCCGCATAGGTACAATTATGCAGGACCTGGGCTACTGGATACTGAATGACATTGTATGGATTAAGACAAATCCAACACCCAATATGAATGGTACGCGCTTTTGCAACGCGCATGACACTCTGATTTGGGCCAAAAAGTCTCAGCACGAAAAAGGGTATACGTTTAACTATCGTACTATGAAAGCCGCAAATGACGATGTTCAAATGCGGTCGGACTGGTATATTCCCTTGTGCAACGGTAGCGAGAGACTGATGACAGACGGGGCAAAATCACATTCCACACAAAAGCCGCTCGCCCTCCTTAAGCGTGTGATAACGGCATCTACACGCCCTGGCATGACGGTGCTCGATCCATTTTTCGGAACCGGGACGACTGGCGCAGCCGCAAAAGCGCTGCAGCGCAGGTACATCGGCATAGAACGTGAGCCGCGCTACATTGAAGCGGCAACCAAGCGTCTTGCTGCCATTGAGCCAGCATCCTGCATTAGTGACAGCGAACAAGTTGACCTGGATGCCCCCAAACCTCGCGTTCCCTTCTCTACCCTTGTTGAACTTAGTTTGCTGGCGCCAGGTGACATTCTAACCAGTTCTGACGGTAAGTCGACCGCGATAGTACAAGCGGACGGCACGATTGCGTGCGGTGAACTGCGCGGTTCCATCCATTCTGTTGCTGCCGCGGCGGCAGGAAAAGCCGCGTGCAATGGCTGGCACAACTGGTTATATAGGAATTCCTCCACAGGTAACCTGCAGCCAATTGATGCGCTGCGCACCATCGTGCGTCAGCAGTTGTCAAATTCTAAGGATGAGAGGAAACGCTCACAATGCACCTCGTCGTAGGGTTGGGCAATCCTGGAAAGGAATACGAGGGTACGCGGCACAACGTTGGTTTTGAGGTCATAGAACACCTGGCACATAAGCATCGCATTGCAGTCAATAAACGCGCACATCAAGCAGTTGTTGGCGATGGCTTGCTAGGTGAGAATCGCGTGATTCTTGCACGCCCCATGACTTACATGAATTTAAGCGGTAACGCAGTGGCTGCGATTACGCGCTACTACAAAATAGAACCAAGCAGCATAATCGTAGTGCTTGATGACCTTAACCTGCCAGTAGGCAAACTTCGTTTGCGAATGGGCGGCAGCGCAGGCGGCCAAAACGGACTCGCAAACATCATACTGAGGCTTGGAACCCAGGATATACCACGCATTCGCATCGGAATTGGTGGTGTATCTGGCAGCAAAATGGTGTCTCACGTACTTTCGCGGTTTCCCGCAGATGAGCGCACATTGATTGATGAATCCATTGACCGTGCCAGCAGTGCGATAGAAACAGCTGTTGCACAGGGCTTCGAAATGGCAATGAACCGGTTCAATGTATCCGCATGACGAAGAAAACAACAGGTAAACTATTTGCCGTAAACTGCTTTCCAGGAGGGTAACTTGCACGTTATCAAAAAATCGATAACCAAGGACGACGGTCGGGCGCTGTACTACTATCATTTTCCGGCGACAGCTACGGAAGAAGAGACCAAAGTCTTTAATGATATCGATGGCGAAGTTGAAATAGTGGAGCAAACAGAGGAAACCGCCGATGTCTGAGCTGAGATGGAACCCCACATTGGACGAATGGGTGGTGACTGCAACGCACCGCCAGGACAGAACATTTTTTCCTCCGCCGGACTACGACCCGCTTGCACCTACGAAACCGGGTGGCTTTCCTACCGAAATACCAGCCCCTGCCTATGAAATTGTGGTGTTTGAGAACAAGTTTCCTTCATTCCGGCCAGAGCCCGCGGAACCCTCGGTGCAGGGATCAGTTTTGTACCCCGTTCGTCCGGCAAACGGAGTATGTGAAGTCGTCTGTTACACATCCGCTGCGGACGCCGAGCTTGCTAACATGCAGCCAGCCAAGCTGCGCGAGCTTGTACGAGTGTGGGCAGACCGCTTTAAAGCTCTGGGTGATAGGCCGTACGTAGATTATGTTTACATCTTTGAGAATAAAGGTAAGGAAATCGGAGTTACCTTACCCCACCCGCACGGTCAGATCTACGCATATCCCTTTGTCCCGCCCATTCCCGCGAAGGAAGTTGCAGCAGCCCGTGGCTACGCTGCCCGCACAGGCCGTAACCTGTACGATGACATTATTGAGCGTGAATCTAATGACGGCCATAGAGTTGTTTGGCGCAACTCGTCCTTCCTTTGCGTTGTGCCCTTCTACGCGCGTTACCCGTACGAAGTACACATCATTGCGATTAGGCCTCACACTTCACTAAACCAGATGGGGAGCGTCGAACTAAACGACCTGGCGGAGGCGCTGCGTGTAATAGGACAGAAATACAATGCGCTCTGGAACAAATCACTACCTTATATCATGTTGATGCATCAAGCTCCTACAACGGGTGCCAACTACGAGGAGTATCGATTCCACGTGGAGTTTTATCCCCCTTATCGCACACCAGATAAGTTAAAATACCTTGCAGGCAGTGAAGCTGGGGCAGGTGTGTTCATTAACGACACACATGCCGAGGACACGGCAAAAATCCTTCGGGATACTGCCCCACTTCAGTCGTAATATTGTTTCGCTAATCCTGAAAATCTCGCGGTGTATCTACCTCTATGTGACCGTTGGCGTACAATATGACAGTTTTACGATCTTCGTACTTGCCATCGCCATGCGGAAATGAGAGCAGTTTGAACAGTGCCTGCCGTCCCGCTTCAGTGTTCTGCGGTGGGATGGCTACGCTGGTGTTCATGGGAGCACCAGGCTTCTCTATGATGAGGACGAGAGCATCCGGAGGACATATCTGCTTCGTCGTATTCTTACTGGGAATGAAGCTGGACGTTGGATTGAAGTCATATCCGGCGGCCAACGAGTTATAGACATATCCTATCTCTCGACCGCTGCCCGGGCCATGAAGGTAAGACATTCTTCCACCGGGTTGATCCGATGCGGAAGGCAGTTCAGCAGCAACACAATCCGACCAATGATCTACCGGAGGTAATTTGCCCTCCCAATCTAGTGCATATTCTCTAAACGCCTTGTAAATTGCTGCCTCGTTGTCCTTTGCAATAACGATATCCCGTTGTGCCTTGAAGCCCAGGAAAACGTGGTACGCCCCAAAAATAACAGCTGCACTCACGATAATTACGAAGAAAAGGCTAATCCTGCTAAGTTGTCTCTGACCCAAGCCAAGCCTAACGGTTGCACGCGGCTTTGATGGGCCAAGCAGAGAGAACATGTAAATGCCACCTTTCACACGCCACACAGATATGATTATGCGTCTGCATAATCTACGTCGGTTAGATTAGTGGGCGTTCCCGATCAAGATTGGAGACGTTCGTCGTGCTAAACCTCGCCCAGCAAGAACAGGTTCTTCGAGATTTCATATCCATGTTAATGGACGAGGACGTTCAGCTGATCTATAGTCAATACACCGGCCAACCAGCAGACGACAATCTAGACGCCGAGTTTAGATGTGCACGACTCGCAACTATTATGACACGGGCCGAAAGCACCAGGACAGTCCTCGCTACGCTCGACATCGCCTCGTTGACAGTGCTCGCTTGCATTTGTGCGGCGATACCTTGTAACGGCGGTATTTTAGAGGAGTCGGCGTTATCAATTATTTTGAACCCACTAAGCAGTGAAAATGCAACCCTTGTGCTTGGCTCTCTAACGAATTGCATCTTGCTCGTACCGGTGCACGGCGGTTACATGGTGCGGTATTCGGTTTGCCAGGAAATAAAGCACTTTATTCAACTTCCGCTGAGCCTATCCGACATCGTGCAGACGAAAGGCAGCGGACCGTCCTACATTGATGTTCAAGGAAATGTGTTTTCGGCCAAATCGGGTGCAGAAATATTGCAAAATGCAGGGAATCTGTTAGCCCATGATCGAATTGGGGCCGAGACCACAGACTTAATCAAATTGTTGTTGTCAAACGGCGGAGTAATCCGCGCTAATGAGTTACTACAAATAGATTTATGCTTCACAAGCTCGTCGCTCATTTCACTTGACGCACTTGTTCCTGGTGCCCGACAACTGGCTTGCGAAGGCATCCTTTTGCCAATTATGGATCACGGGCGACTAGTTCAATTCGTACTGCCCGGCGAGGCTGCTGCAACACTCTACATACCAGTGCATTGCGAGGCTTTTGCGCTCGATGTACGCGCAATTGAGACCCTTGAAGGCGAGGTGGCACGTGAAGAACGCCATACCACCCTCCGTGAAGACATGGCGGCCTTTTTAGCCGCAGTTGTGATATCTCGGGTGACAGCCACGCAGAAAATGGAGATGAGTCGTTTAGGAGTTAAGCGCGCAGCAAAGCGTGCGAATCTGCCAACCAATAGGTATCTGGATTTTATTCAGACTCTGGCAGAAGAGCTTCAACTAATAAAAGTTAATGAAAATAGCGGGTTCGTTGAGCTAGCAGTTAACGGTCAACATTGGCTTACCCTTAGTTCACATCGGCAGCAGATGGAGCTTATTGACGCATGGTTAGACAGTCGGGAGCTTTACGAATATGCCGATGCGCACGGCGAGAGAATGCCCGCGGGGTATTCCTCCCAGTGGACCCGGGCAATCCGTTACACGTCATGTTGGGAGCTGCTAGGTGGATTGAAAGCAGGCGCGATTACTCCTTCTATGTTCGCTCATTTTCTCGCATGGCGCATACCAGCCGCAGCCAAGCTGTTCGTTGGCCGACCTAACTACAACGACGAAAATGGCCTGCAAGTATTTGCAGAGAGGCTGATTACCGAATCGATGTTCTGGTTAGGATTGTTGAAGCAGGTTGCGGTGAAGCTATACGATCAGGATGGACCATACGATAAGTTAGTTACCGCTTACACCTTAGACACTTACGGCTACGACTTAGTCGAGACGGATTATATGGCAGGCGACGGTGAAGTTAGTTCGCAAATGGATCATTGCATCCTTCTGGGAAATGGGGAGCTTATTGTTCCACCAAATTTGCCTACCGGGAACCTTTTTTCACTCTTATTCATATGCGACCGCCGTCCAAACTCCCGCACACTCCAGATTACGCGCAATTCACTGCGCCATGCGTTTTCTGTAGGTCTCAGCAATGACACTGTACGCTCAATCCTTAAGAGTTGCGATGTTACGGAAGTGCCACAGGCGATTGACTTCCTACTAGACGAATTATGGGAGCAGCAGCGACAATGCAGCATAGGTACAGCGTCGGTATACATCTCCATAGAATCCCAAGCTACTGTAGATAAGCTGATGGAAACCGATGCGCTACACAGTTTCGACCCTGTACGCATCTCCCCAACCGTGCTAATACTGCGCGCCGGTAACAAATTGGAAATACGAAAGGCACTTACGACATTAGGTCTATTGGCGCGAGATAACGATGAGTTAATTGCGTCTATAGACTTTTCTAAAGTCTGTTCAAAAACCTGAGAAGGAACTAGCTAGTGCGGCATAGAAAACAGTAACACGGCACGCTCAATGGAATTGACGGCCAAAAAAGGGTCCATAGGTTACCCAAATATTTACGGGAGGCACAGATCGCCCCGATGACAGCAACACCCAAAGAAAAAGTACGTGTAGGACTAATAGGATGTGGTGGCATTTCGAATGCTCACCTGCCCCACCTCTCCACATCCGACGATGTGGAACTAGCGGCATTTTGTGATGTGGTAGTGGAGCGAGCTGAAAAGCACGCCGCTAAATATGGCGGACAGGTATTCGATGACGCTTCGAAGATGCTAAACTCCACTGAACTTGACGCCGCGTATATCTTGATACCTACCTATGCTCACGGAGCACCGGAACGAGCTTGTGTAAAGGCTGGCGTCCCATTCCTGGTTGAAAAGCCACTAGGCATCAATCCGGAGGACCTGCGCGCGCTCTCGACAGAAGTTCAAGAGTCGGGGCTAATTACTGCCGCAGGATTCATGAACCGGTATCGCAAGTCGGTTAATCGTTCCAAAGAACTTCTTGCTGCGGATCCTGCCATCCTGCTGGATGGGGCCTGGATTGGTGGTCCGCCGCTGGTCAAAGAGGGCGATTACTTCTCCACACAGCCTATAGGTTTATGGTGGCCGTTTAAAGAGAAGAGCGGCGGTCAGTTTGTAGAGCAAGTTATTCATACCGTCGACTTAGCTCGGTATCTTGTGGGAGATGTGACAGAGGTCTTTGCATACGCTGCGAATGGATTTAACCAAAAGCTTCCAAACCTCATCAAGGGATACAACCTCGATGACGCAATGGTAGTATCCATGCGGTTTGCGAATGGAGCGGTTGGTAACATTATGTCGTGCTGCGCGGCGCCGCAAGGCGGAGGTGTGTTTCTGAACGTTTGGGGCAGCCACCATACGCACAAATTTAGCGACTGGGCACACCACGTACAGATTCATCGCAGCGGCGAAAAGGGGCATGAGGATATTGCTGGCGACATTGATGACATCTTTCCAACAGAGGATAGGGCCTTTATCAATGCCGTTAAATCGGGCGACCGATCCTCAATTAAATGCAACCACGCCGACGGAGTTAAGAGCACTCTGCTTGCATTAGCCGCGAACGAAAGCCTAGAAACTGGCAAACCGGTCACGGTTAAATACTAAGAAGGTGATTTGGCGGCGGGAGTAGGAACAAAGGATGTACTCTCGCCGCTCATCTAGTCCATTTCGTCGGTATTAACGACCATAGCCGCCAATTCTTCAGCCGCTATACGGCGCTTCTCCACTTTCTCATCCGATACGACTTTGCCATCCTTAAATCGGATGATGCGCTCTGCGTGTTCCGCAATATCCTCTTCGTGAGTGACCAATACCACCGTTTTACCGGACTCGTGCAGTCTCTGGAAGATATCCATGATTTCCTCGCTGGTGCGGGAGTCGAGGTTCCCGGTTGGTTCATCGCCAAATATAACCGGCGGATCATTTACTAACGCCCGCGCAATTGCTACTCTTTGCTGCTGGCCACCGCTTAATTCATTAGGCTTGTGCCCCATGCGTTCACCAAGCCCGACCATTTCTAGAGCCCTCTTCGCCAGTTGCTCACGGTTCTTGGTATTACTGTAAAGCATGGGCAGTTCGACATTTCTGAGGGCGGTAGTGCGAGCAAGCAGGTTGAAGGTTTGAAAGACAAAACCAATTTTTCGATTGCGGATCTCCGCTAACTGGTTATCATTTAAGGATGCAGCCTCAATGCCATCAAGCTTGTAGGAACCTCTTGTAGGTTTATCCAAGCAACCTATGAGGTTCATGAACGTCGATTTGCCAGATCCAGACGGCCCCATGATTGCGACAAATTCACCTGCTTTGATTTCAACAGAAACGCCGCGAAGCGCTTTGACTTCCATTTTGCCCATCTTATAGATCTTGTAAACATCATTCACCTGAATCATAGCATCCGACATTCGTTGCTCCTCAATGACAGTCAAACCGTAACTCGACTCTGTATCAGTCAAAGCGAATCGTGTAGCGCCTCTGGCACTGCTGCATAGAAGCATATCCTACACATACCCAGGCGCGAATTTGCGCACCTTTCAACAATAACCACAGAAGTACTTTACACACCCTATACAAGCAAAGTGCTTGTATAGTTTCTCAAAATTTTGAGAGATCACAGTTCAACGCTGCTACTGCTCGCACGAAGTCGCTTATCCACGACTAGGTTTGATTGTTGTGCTTACACACAGTGCGACAAAAACGTACAGATTTGAAATGGATCATTGTATGTTAAATTTGCGAAAGAAGATTGGTCGTTAAGCTCTGTAGGCAACCGTATAACTACCAATCCGCGCCGTGGTACAGCTGTTGTTTACGTCCCATTAACCCACGGTGAGGCCGCAGCAGGCACAGTTGTACCCACTGCGGGAATATCTGCTGCCTATTTTGTTGCTTTAATTGAGGAAACCAACGTTGTTGCGGCAGCACCTTTTAGCACGGGCATAGTGGAAGCAAATTCGGGATCGTTACTGCCAATATCCCGTAACAATCGGGCGTTAGCAATATAGAAGTTGTACAATGCATTCACTTGATTAACCTGTGCAGTAACTAACTGAAGGCGTGCGTTTATAGAATCGAGGATATTAATTACCCCAAACTTTAACTCGCCCTCTGCTGCCTTCCAGTTCTGTTCACCAGCTATTTCGGCCTTGTTTGCAGCATCCACCTGTTGGCGCGAAAGCTCACGGGTTAGGTAGTCTTGCTCCACAGCGAGACGCGCATTTTGCTCCAGTTGGTCTAACGTTCGTTCCTGAATTGCCAGCTGAGCCTCGGCCGCGCGAACAGCGGCTTTGGATGATCCGCCATCGAACAGTGGATATGTAAATGAGACAACGAATGCTCGTTGCTCGCCAGACGTCGGCTGAAATTGGTACCCTTCATTAATGGATGCGCTAATGCCGATACCAGCTTGCAGACGAGCCACCCGAAGGGCGTCTGTTTGCGCATTGATAAGCGACTGCTGCTGCTTTAGATCTAGTCGATTCTGGAACGCCTGCTGCACATAACTCTCGAGTGAGCGCGGGTCTGGTGTAGGCACGACAGGTGCAAGATTAGGCGGGGCAAGGATAAGTGGCTGTGAGGTAGAGACGCCCATTGCATTTTTCAAAGTAGCGTCATCAACCTGTGCGACGTTTTGCGCCTGTATAAGCGCAACTTGGGCATTGGCATAATCCGACTCAGCCTGGTATGGAGCAGTCTTTGCGGCGTTGCCAACTGCTACCTGCTCATTAATTGAGTCCAAGGTCTGTTTAGCCTGATCTACGCTCACCTGCTGAACCTGGATAAGTTTATCATCGCGTAGCAGGGTGTAGTAGTCTTGAGTAACAGACAGAATAACTGCCTGGCGCGTATTACCCAAATTGAACTGGCTTGCATCCAGGCTGTTGCGCGCCTGCTGAAGATTCGCTTCGCGCTTACCACCATCCCATATCGTCTGTCGCAGAGTAATCTGGTCGGTTACATTTTCACCACTGAAAGTCCCTCCCACCGCGCCCGCGCCACTTATAGGCTGCACGCTGCTAGTATAGGTATAGCCCGGCGTAATCTGTGGGAAGTATGGTGCCCTGGCCTGCACTACCTGGGCGCGGCTGGCGTCGGTACCCGCCTTTGCAATGGCAATACTGTTCTGTCGAAGCAGGGCGATTGCCACAGCCTCGTTAAGTGTGATGGGCTTGGAAAGATCGTAGGTTTTCGCCGCTCCCTGTGTAGGTGTCTGCGGAAACCCATATCGAACCTGTGCCGGTGATGGCGACCCATTGGCCTTGTCAGTGCCCTGTGCACCTGCTTGAACAGCCTGAATGCAGAGGCCCAGCCCCAGCATACATATGCTGCTCGTCAACAGTCGTTTCGTCATTACACGCTTACCCTCTCCATGGCCTCCGTAGGGAGGCAGTGAAATTAGTTCTTTCCAGAGCCACGAATTCGTCGAGATAACAGGTCGACTACAGGTTGAGTATTCTCTAGTTGCGAGGTTGAACTCTCACCGCAAGGTAAAGTACGTTCGGTTGGTTCAAAATTATCCCCTTGCTTAACTTCCTGTGCCGCTGCAAGCAGTACTTCAAGCGCGTTAAGCACGCCCTCGTGATGTGCTTCATCGAGATGTTCCCACACCTGCGCAATTGTCTGGTGCTGACGTTCCGCCGCGTGCGCCAAAATCGCTCGTGCGGTAGCACTCACCTTAAGCCGAACGACCCGCCTGTCATGCAGGTCGTGATTCCGCTCTACAAGGCCCCTTTTGACAAGGCGCTCTGCCAGTTGCGTAACAGTAGATTGTGAGACGTAAAGTCGATCGCTAAATGTCTTCATCGTGGCGTCATCCAAGTAATAGACTGTCCACAAGAGGCGAAGTTGTGCTAGAGGTAGCGCATCCAATTCTGGCAGGGGTTGGTGATCAAAAATCATGACCTTGACCACCTTCATAAGCAATTGCTCCAGCTGTCCGTCAGGCTCGTCGCGCTTACCTGATATCCCCTCCAACATCATGCAATTCTCCATGGACGGCGCAATCAAAGAAGGTACTATGAATAAGCCGACAGTTTAGCTGTACAAAGCAGTTTACCCCACCGCTCTAAATTGTTCTTCGGCGACTAATTAATAGGAATGTAAATTGGATGGAATAAAATGCACTACCATTGCTAGAACAGATCTGGCGGGGCCAGCATGGGTGAACGAGGCGGAAACATAGTTATTAGATCCTTACGCAGCTCGTCATTAACCACCGTTAGATGACCCGTTGCAATTGCGTCCGTGGCGCTGCAGTAGCCTGTAGCAAGTTGTGCCCAGGTGTGGGCGGATGCCTGCACGGCAGGTTGATCGCTAGGTATGGAGGTTTGCGGTACGATAAGCACCTTCTCACGCTCGGCACGAATACCAACTGTATTTTCGCGCCCATCGTGGAAGACGCACCTTAACGATATAGACCTACTGCCCAGGCTGTTCCAGTTTTGGGAAAGTGCTGCGATCATAGACGGGAAGTTTGTGATGTACCCCAAACAACCGCCAGAAACTTGAAGGTCTATGTTGTGGAGACCCAGTAATCCAATACGTCGCATAAGAGGCTCTGCCATCTCAAAATGAACTTCATCTGGCCCGACCCTGCGGGCTAACCAGCCAACGAGAGCATGTCTTGCTTCATCGCAATTGGCTACAGTTTCAAGAACATGAACAGCAGGGGGTGTGGCTGCGCGGGCTAAGTTAACCCTACCAAGCTTGGTTTGCAACAGCATATAACCGGCTACATCACCGAATATATCTGTAACTACGACCGATTGAGGTAACCGCGAAATAAGGCCGCTCCAATGTAAAGCCGTCCGGGAACATCTCAGGCTGTAGTTCGCACGGCCCTGGAAGAGCACATCTACCCTGTCTGCGTCTTCCAGGCGCATCGGCCTCACTCTAAATTTGCTATTGAATAACGGCAGATTACTGCGATCGATCTGAAGTAGGTAATTCCGTCCTACGACTGCCCAACCTCGTCGTTCGTAATACGCAGGTTGTGACGCAGTAAGAAGGGCGATATGAGCCCCTCGCCTTCCGGCTTCTTCTAATGAGCTTGCTATTAGTTGCGTCGCAAATCCGCGGCGTTGGTAACCTGGCGCCGTTGCAACGCCTGCCAGCCCACAAGTGGCAACGATAGCCTTGTCTACTTTTACCTCTCCGCTAACGAGCGTTACACAGGAGGCGATCTTATCCGCACATCGAACAACCATTTTGTCGTTCGCGTCCAACAAAGGATCGCTAAAGTAAATGGGGCGCGCTGCTGTATATTCCATCCTGAACGCCGCGCACATCACTTTCAAAATTGAGTCGAGTTCAGTCGCTTCGGCAAGCCCGATTAGCACGTCGTCGTTAGTGTGGTCGCCCAGTTCGGTCATGTTAATCTCCGGTAGCCATAGAGCGAAAGAGGGACACTATCCAAATGGAAGTGTCCCTCTTTATACCACACTCGCAAACCAATTAACTTGCGGGTTTGATCTCGATCTTTGCGCCCTCGGCCTCGAACTTGGCTTGCAACGCCTTGGCGTCATCCATGTTCACGCCCTGCTTAACTTTTGCAGGTGCGGACTCTACGAGGTCTTTTGCCTCTTTAAGGCCCAGTGCAGTCACTTCTCGTACGACTTTGATGACGTTGATCTTCTTGTCGCCAACATCGGTGAGTACCACGTCAAAGCTTGTAGGTGCCTCTTCGGCAGGTGCTGCTTCACCTGCGCCAGGCGCTGCTACAGCCACACCCATAACAGGTGCCGCGGCAGACACGCCGAACACTTCCTGAAGTTCCTTGGAAAGCTCAGAGAGCTCTAGAACGCTCATTGACTTGATTGCTTCGACGATCTCGTCTTTGGTAATTGCCATTATAATTCTCCTGGGCAGTCAACTACGCCCGTTTATTTCATACAGCGAAAAGTTATAAATTCGTATCACACCAGCAAATTGTTAACCAGCAGCTTCCGCTTTCTGGTCTGCAATTGCCTGTACGGTGCGCACAAAGTCGCCAATAATGTTGTTAAGTGTTCCTACTAGGTTAGAAGCGGGCGCGTTCAACGAACCGATCAACTGTGCAACAAGTACTTCTTTTGCGGGAAGTTTTGAAAGCGCAGTAATCTGCTCGGTGTTGTACCGCTTGCCCTCAATCCATCCACCCTTAAGCTTAATTTCGGGCTTCTTGACTTCGCGAAGGAAATCCAGCACGATCTTGGCCGGTGCTACGAGATCGTCCTTCATAAAGACGATGGCTGTAGGACCCGAAAGCAAGTCCTCTACGGGTGTAGATTTATCGCCAGCAGCTAGCTTAAACAGGGTGTTCTTAACAACATGATATTCAGCGTTACTGGGGCGAAGTTTACGACGTAGTGTCGTAATTTCAGCCACGGTAAGTCCCCGATATTCTGTGATGATTGCGCCTTTGGATTGGTCAACAATCTCCTTCAGTTCGGAAATTACCAGTTCCTTCTTCTTGTTTGGCATGTTGTAATCTCCGCTTTCAGCCGCAGCGCGGCCAGACCACGCACAAAAAAACCCGGCGGCCTGCACATTCAGCGCGGGCACACACCGGGGCACCAAACGCACTCCGCGTCTGATGGTCGCCTGTGTACACCTCGGCGGGCTCCCTAATGGGAATTAAGGCTGGCGACATTACGCCAACTCACCTGCTGTCTGTGGTGAAAGCTATTAAGTTTGACTAACGGACTATTCTAGCACACTCATTACCTTATAGTCAAATGAGTGGGTACATCGGGTTAGCTAATTGCCGATAATCTACATTGGTGCAAGCGGGGGTAGACACCTCCATCGTACAGCGGCAACTATTTGTGATGGGTAGCAGTCATATACGTCGGCCGAACGGCATGCTAACCTACCAAGTCCCTAGACGAAGCGCCCCCCACCCCCACCTGCCTTAACCAGTTTTATACTGTCAGTTTGCGATTCCAGGCAGGAATTACCCGCCGTGTAAATGAACAAACGATACAGGATGTGTAAGATTGATATTGATTAACTCACACCACAATTTAAAAGGGATTTAAACATGGCTGCAATTGACGGTCACGCAGTACTGCTTAACGCCGCTGGTGAAGATGCGGTACTTGAAGAAATACAGGTTGATGCTCCCGGTCCTGGGGAGGTACGGGTTAAACTCGCGGCGAGCGGCGTCTGCCATACAGATCTAACCGTAAAGAACCTTCGCGGCATGGGCATGGCGTTCCCAATTGTACTTGGCCACGAAGGGGCAGGCCATGTCGTAGACGTTGGTGAAGGGGTAACTCATCTATCGCCGGGTGATCCGGTGGTACTCGCGTACCGTGCACCTTGCGAGCAGTGCCCGGCATGCCGACGAGGCGACCCACGTCACTGCTATGTCGCCTTGCGACCTGCACAGAGAATAACGCGCAAACGAGACGGCGCATTGTGCAGCCAGGTATTGCGCTGCGGTACTTTCAGCACATACACCGTGGTACATGCCAAGGCGGCGATCAAAATGCCCACGGAAATGCCGCTCGACAAAGCCTGCCTCATTGCCTGTGGGGTTGTTACGGGCGTGGGTGCAACATTTAACACGACACCTGTTACCGCGGGCTCGAGGGTGGCAGTGATTGGTTGCGGTGGGGTAGGCTTAAGTGTCGTGCAGGGTGCCAAGCTGGCTAACGCCCGACAAATCATTGCGGTGGATATTAATCCCACAAAGTTGCAGTGGGCTAAACAATTCGGAGCTACCCACATCGTGAACGCGAACGATGGTGATCCAGTGGCACAAGTCCGAGCACTAACTGAAGACGGCTACGATGGCGGTGTGGAATTTGCTTATGAGGCAACTGGTCTGCCTAAATGCATTGAACAGGCCGTTAAGATGCTGGCGTACGGGGGTTGCGCAACTACGATCGGTCTACCCGCTGCTACCGACTCAGTTACGCTCAACCTGGGTGACATGGCAACGGGTGTCTATTGGAACAAGGCAGCCATACATGTTTGTCATGCAGGGGATACGCTGCCATCTAATGATTTTCCATTGTTGGCTCAGCTATATCTTCAAGGCAAGTTGAACCTAGATGCCATGGTATCCAAGGTTATTACTCTCAACGACGTTGAGGCTGCGTTTCACGAAATGGAAACGGGCGCCATCATTCGTTCTGTCATCGTCATGTAATTCCGCAGTCACCTCACCTTCAGCAAAGGCAATAACGCGAAGGTGAGGTGATCTTACAGTCTGTTATTCTATGCAGCCTCGCGGGCAAGCTGCAAGAGCGCAGTACAGTCTCCAAAACGCTTCTGCACTTCAGCTACCGCCTCGGCAACTGTTGCTTCGTCCCAAGCCAGCCACTCAGCAACCTCTGGTGACAGTTCGGGCATCTGCGTGTGTTGTGACGGACGATAGCCCGCTTGCCATGCGAGCCAGTCAGCAACCTGAACGCAAGCTATCAGGTCGAAATGCTCCTTCTGGCCAGACGGCTCATGATGCCAACCAATAATGGCTGAAAGATGTGCAGGAAAGTTCCAATGCTCAGCAATCCTGCGCCCCACTACCATATGGTCGATACCAAGTACCATCGCCTCTGCTTCTCGGGCGGTTTTCGATTCGCGGCCAGCAAATGCCACTGCAACGGCATACTGCACCGGAAAGTAACTATCCAAAAATAGTGTGCCGATATCGTGCAGCAGGCCTCCAATAAATGCCTCTTCCACGGCCTGGCGTAATCTAGGTAGACGCCGCGAGGCAACAACCTGGCCACCAACGGCAGTAGCAACAGAGTGCTCCCAAAATTTGAGCCGATCAAGACCGTACGGCATACTCTTGTGGCTCAGCATTCCAAAGGCTGAAACACCCAAAACGAGGTTCCTCACCGTGTTAAAGCCCAGTATAACGACAGCATGCGTTAGGGTACTGATGCGCTTCGGGAACCCATAGTAAGCGGAATTCACAATACGCAACATTTTAGAGGAGAGTCCCTGGTCCATTGAGATCAGGCGGTTGAGCTCCTCAGCAGACGCATCTGGCTTGTTTATCGTTTCCATGATGCGACCGACTACCGCAGGAAGCGGGGGCAGATCCGCAAGTTTCTTCTCTAGTGTCTGCTGGAACACTGCCCGGTCAATTCTAATCGACTTTATATCAGGCGGCATATGCTGCACCCCTTTCTTCGCTTGCTAACTGCAAGATTCCGTCAACGTCTGCTATAAGGGCCATATGACCGTCCCCCATAATAGTTGCGCCAGAGAGACCACGAATATCACCAATGAGTTTTCCTAGCGTTTTAATAACAACCTCCTGCTCCCCTACTAAGGAATCTACGACGATGCCAACCTGCCGGTTAGAACTCGCGACAACAACGACGTACAACGGCTCGTCTTGAGTAACCGATGTTGAAACCACCGCCTCAGTCATATTTGTATTGTTGGAGAAATGACTTACAGGAAACAGGTCTTTCATCCTCGCTAACGAGAGTGTTTTATCGCGCAACATAATTGTGGGCCTACGCTGAACGTACTTAATTTCCCTACGATCCACTCGAAGCGTCTCAACTACCGAGCTCAATGGCAGGGCATACACCAGATCTCCCACCATCACTAATAGCCCCCGTACTATGGCAAGTGTTAGAGGCAGTTTGATGATGAACGTACTACCAACACCCACCTTGCTCTCGATGTCGATTGTGGCGCCAAGCTTCTGCAGGTTGCTGCGAACAATGTCCATCCCCACACCACGGCCAGATACATCGGAAACCTCTTTGGCGGTTGAGAACCCAGACCCAAAAATAAGGTTAATGGCTTCTTTGTCAGTCAGTCTGGCGGCAGCATCCTTTGTGAGGTGCCCCTTTTTGACGGCGTTCGCACGCAACATTTCCGGGTCTAGGCCCTTGCCATCATCCTGTACCTCTATAACGATGTGGTTTTCCTGGTGGCGCGCTCGTAGCCAAACCGTACCAGTTCGGCTTTTGCCAACCTTCTCCCGGTCCTCAGGCAGCTCAAGCCCGTGATCCACGCTATTTCGAAGCATGTGGATTAGCGGATCTCCCACGACCTCAATTACAGACCTATCGAGTTCGGTTTCGCGACCCTCAATAACGAAGTTAATCTCTTTACCCAGCTTCTGTGCGAGGTCGCGAATCATGCGCGGGAAGCGATTGAAGACATTGTCTATAGGTAGCATGCGGGCTTTCATCACTTCATCCTGAAGCTGATCTGTGATGCGCCCCACATGGGCTGCGGTTTCGTTAAGCTGTTCTGACACGCCACTGCCATTCAGTTCGACAGCAACGCGATTGCACAGCTGAGCGATACGCGTTCGGTCGATCACCAGCTCGCCAATTAGGTTGAGCAGCATGTCTAGCCGTGCCACATCCACACGAACCGTCTGAGGTTGAATTGCAGGCTTTTTGTCCTGGCTTGGTTGTGCATTGGCCGAGACGTTCTCAACAGCGGCTGATGTCGTTTGCGCGCCAGTTACAGTGGGTATCGCGCCGGCCGGCGCCTCACTAGTGGAATTATGGACAACAGGTTTGTTCGGTGTCGCGCTCCTGCCGTAAGCCACATCACTCCACGGCTCCAGTACTAGCAGCTGTACTTCGTTAATGCCGTTGACTACGCTACGCAGCTCGTCGTCATCGAGTTGAGTGGCAAAGACAACTTCGAACTGACGGTCGAAATCCTCGTTTTCCAGTGCCTCTTCGCCAGGATAGATGGCTATCACCGAGCCTCTGGTTTCCAAAGTCTGCAGGGTCATAATCGCACGAACAGATTTCATGACACTGTCTTGTACCACAGCAAGTCGCAATCCCAAAATACGATATCCAGCGGCAATAGCCTCCTGGCACGTCATTTTCTCTGTTTCCGTTATTGCGACGTGGAACTGCTCTTCAGATTCTTTTGCATAATCCTCAATCGGCCACTCCTCAAAGAGCGAGCACGACACCTCGCTTATGCTGTTTAGGGCCGCAAGAATCTTATCGTTATCGTATTCAGAGATTATTGCTAGGTCAAATGACAGTTCAAACTCTTCCTTGTCTAAGGCGTCTTCGTCGGGGTTTAAAGCGACAACTGTACCTGCGCTGGCTAGCGACTGCAAGAGCATCGTAGCGCGCACGGATTTCATAACGCAATCGGCAGCGATCTCCATGTGCGCCGCGTAAAGGCGTAAAGTGGAACCCGCGGCCTGCTGTATGGCCTTCAATCCTGCAGGACTAGGAACAAGGTGGATAGCACGAGAAGCCTCGGATGTGCAGGTTGGCGGAGATGGCGGATTTTCAGAGATGAGCGGTGAAGTCATTGACGGCGCCATTACAGGTGCCGAGGCGCCACCAAGGGCTGCACGCAGTTTTGCCGTTTGCTCGGTAGTATCCAGCGAAGTCGTTCCGCTGTCAGCAATTTGCTGCAGCATTACCTTTAGAGCATCCAGGCCGTTGAACAGGGCATCTACCAGGGTAACGTTAACGGATATCTGGTCATTGCGCAGCGCATCAAATATGTCCTCCATGGCATGGGTAAGTTCACCCATTGCCGTGAGGCCCATAGCGCGTGAAGATCCCTTTAACGTATGAGCCGCCCTAAATATCTCCTGTAGCAACTCTTTAGATGCTTCATGCTCCAGTTTAAGGATATCCTGCTCCAGCAGCTCCATTTGCTCGGATGCCTCCTGCAGGAATATCCCGATAAACTGGTTCATATCCTCATTCATTTGCATATCCTTATTGCTCGACGCGGTGCATTCCGTGCACGGCGGTATTCACCTACTCAACCCACAAATGCAACTATTCCTGTGTCAACCGCAAAACATATTGCAGATTTAGAAGAATGACGAGGTTTTCGTCGGTTTTTCCCACGCCTCGCACGCAGTCTGCATCAATTGCACCCATCATCTCATTTGGCTGCTCAATGCAATTTTCTGATAATCGCAGCACGCCTATAACACTGTCGACTTCCAATCCAACTGTTACCTGGTCTACATCCACCACAATCACCCGGCTTTTTGGTGTTCGTTCATTACACGGCAGTCCAAGCCTTCGCCTCAAATTTAAGATAGGAACGATTTTCCCACGAAGGTTGATGATGCCTTCAATGTCATCGGAAGTTCTGGGTACTTGCGTAACCTCTTGAAGCCGAATAATCTCGTGAATGGCAGCTATATCAATGCCGTAAACCTCATCCGACAGGTGAAATGCGACGAGCTGTTCTTCTCGTTCAATAGATTCAACCGTAGCTGTAGTCATAACCAGTAGCCCCCAAACCAATTTTGTGTGCATCAACATGCAAATAAACCGGATGAATTGTCGGTCATAGGCCCTAGAGTCTTTAGCCGCATTTGCAATAGTAAACGAATGGCCCACCGGCTCCTTTGAACAGGATCCGATGGGCAGATGGTCTACTTATTATTTTGTTTAGCGGGACCTATAGAAACCTCAAATTGGTCACTACTTTTTGCTGCCACTAAACTGGCGGCCAGATGGTGGTATGGGGTTAGCAAGTGATGGCGCCTGGTTAACCTGAGGCGGTGCCTGGGGAGGTGCCGCCCCGCCACCACTGCAGCCCGCGAGGGCGAATATTAGACTACAGCCAACTACCACCACCACTAGCTCTATAACCTTGCTGCTGCTCGTTCGTCGCATTAGTTTTGAGGCCACCACGTTACCTTGCTGTTAACATAAGATCCAATCTGTCCACACAGCATTGGCGGGAGACCATAAGCAGGACCAAGGTCGATGGTGGCATTAGGATCCGCACAGTAATCGGGCCAGAACGAACTATTACTCGGCATTCCATATCGATGTGTGCCAACGTTGCCAAATTTGAACTGGACTTCCTTGGCATGCCCATCCGCAAATACGACATTCCACTTTCCATCGTGGCGCACACCGCTCTGGCTGTAGCCGCCGTGGTATGAATCTAACACCCAATCCATACCCATCGTCGGACGATAGGTATCGTAGCTGTCGCTATATACAAAGGTATCCGCCGGTGCAACAATACCTGCCATCGCAACGCCGGGCTGCCAGTGCTCGCCGGGAGCCGGATCATCTACTTCAGCGCCATGTAAACCGCCGCCAGCGTAGATTAGTGGACCCCAGTTGTATCCGTAGTTCGTGTGGAAGTTGGGATCTGATGGTTTTGGCATGATACCTTGTGCGAAAACACACGCGTCGACGGTATCGCCCTGGGTGTCGCCACCGTCTGGGCACTGAAGAATCTGCTCATCTTTAAAGTAGGGATAGTAGAGCGTGTATTCCGCATGCGAGCAGTGGCCATTGGCACCATTATTAGTGCGGGCAAATGTTTCGTCATAGTCCTGTGTGTACATCATGACGGCCAGGCCCAACTGCTTCATATTGCTAAGGCAGCTTGTTCGGCGCGCCATCTCCCTCGCCTGAGCGAATACAGGAAACAAAATCGCTGCAAGAATAGCAATAATTGCGATAACAACGAGCAGCTCGATGAGAGTGAAGCCTCGGCGTGGACTATTTGATAGCCGTGTTGAGTGCATGTATACCTCCCCGGTAATTTCGCGGATAGAGTCGCTCTAAACGTAACCGTTACCGCAACTCATCCTGGGTGATATTATGCTGCCGCAAGGTTAAGCACTTGTTATGATTCTGTTAATTGTTTGTTAACATTCTCGATGATTTATTTGAGATGAACCGCTAAAAAATTGCTCGGATTCTTGGGAATTTTTGGAACACTTTGAAATCACTACATCGTATGTATTAGTGCAACACACTAAATATTGTTGTTGTATATAACTTCAATTGATCGGTTGGTAATAACAGCAAGCAACCATTATAGGAGAAGTAAAATGAGTAGAGGTAACAACACGCCCGGTGCAGTAATGACCGTTCGACCAGTTCCGTCGATTACGACACGAACCCCATGGAATGACATGGAGGCACTGCGACGACGAATGGATGATCTATTTTCCTCAGTAACGGGGTACACTCCGGTTTCGCAGCTACTCAACACCAGCATCGACTCCGACATTACTCCGGATGTTTACGAGACCGATACGGAGATGGTGTTCATTCTCCCCGTCCCCGGTATCGATCCAAACGAGATTTCGGTAGAGACCACCTCCGACACGCTTACCATAAAGGGCGAGCGTAAGCCGTTTTTCCAGAGCGAAGGCGCAGTGCAGCATCGTCAGAGTTGGTGGAGTTCCCGTACTGGAACATTCAACCTCTCCTACACGCTTCCCGTGGAGATAAATCCCGATAAAGTGCACGCGTCCTACAGGACTGGAGTTCTTGAGCTGCATCTTCCCAAGGCAGACTCCGTCAAGCCTAAAGCGATAAAGGTTAACATCGCGGAAGAGCACAAGGCTTAAATTCCAGTGGCCTAAGTCAACGTATGCGTGTGAGGACAGTGTGCCCAGAACACCCATAATAATAAACAGTGCGGTGAGAGCTCATGTAGCACTCGCCGCACTGTTTTAGTTGATTATTAAGAATGAGTTCAGTTTTGCAGGTTTAGGCTGCACATATCGATGCGGATTCATCCGCACCTTTCTCCTCGTCACGATGTTCGCGCAGGCACTGCCTACAGAACTCGCTGAGCTTCAAGACTGCGGCACGCTGATCCTCGGATAGTTCGCCACTGCTAGTCATCACGATATCCAGCAAACCTAGAGCCTCTTCGGGTGTAAATTTCAGGCTCGGTTCACACCTCCGATCGTCCACTCCTGTGCCCCCTTTCGCGCACTTCCTCTTTGGTCCCAGTGGGTCGGCTATCAGGACTCTTGTTCCACACTTTAATGCCAGTTCCAACAGACATTTTTGTGCCTGTAAAACAGACGTTCTGACGCGGTACTACCTTAGACGACAACCCTTACTTTTTGGTTCGACTTTTTTTCCCACTTCCGCGCACGGTAATATTTAAAACAGACAAACTCGGTACTTGGTTCCTAAGGTAAAGTATTGAGTAGCGAACAGTATTACGGAGGGGTACAAAATGAGTGACTCAAAATTGAAGATGACCGACGAAGAATGGCGTTCCCGCCTTACGCCGCAACAATACAGAGTTTTACGGCAGGCAGGTACGGAACCTGCTTTTTCTAACGAATACTGGAACAATCACGAGAATGGTAACTATACTTGTGCAGGCTGTGGAACCATTCTCTTTACATCCGATACCAAATACGACTCCGGGTCTGGCTGGCCAAGCTTTTGGGACGCCGTGGATGCCAGTAAAATTGAGCTGTTGGAAGACCACTCGCATGGCATGGTACGTGTTGAAGCAAAGTGCGCAGTTTGCGGCGGGCACCTGGGCCACCTCTTCGATGATGGCCCTAACCCTACTGGCATGCGATATTGTATCAACTCGCTGTCGCTGCAATTTGAGCCCAATGCCTCAAAACAGGAGGGTAAGGAGTAAAAGCCATGGCGTTCTGTGAACTTAAATACTTTAGTCCTGCTCTACAGAAACACATAGCTGCGAATGTCATCATCCCTGAGAATCGACAATTAAAGCCATTTCCCGTTCTTTACCTGTTGCACGGGCAATCTGATGATCATACGATCTGGATGCGTCGCACTTCGATTGAGCGATACGTTGAGGACACGGGCCTTATGGTGGTCATGCCAGACACAGGGCGTGGGTGGTATTCGGATGCAGCCCACGGCCCAGCTTGGGAGACATCTATTGTTAAGGACCTTATTGACCTGGTGGACGGCATATTTCCCACGCGGGCGAATGGAGCGGGACGGGCACTAGCTGGCCTTTCAATGGGAGGCTACGGTGCCATTCACCTGGCGTTTAATCATCCTAGCCGCTTCTGCGCGGCCGTCAGCCACTCCGGGGCACTTGCGTTCTCTCATTATGACCTTGACGCTAATCCTGGCGCATGGTCAAACGAGATGAAATTGATACTTGGCGAAAAGTATATCGGCAGCAAATCCGACCTATTCGCACAGGCTTCCAAACTCGTCACGGGCAAAAAGCGCCCAGCAATACGTATCGATTGCGGCACAGACGATTTTCTGATCGAGTCAAACCGTCTTTTTCACGCGCACCTTAACTCCATCAATTACGAGCACGAATACGAGGAGCACCCGGGGGCACATACCTGGGATTATTGGGACCAACACATACAGGATAGCCTGAAATTCCTTTTACCCATCCTCAATCCTGCAAAACCGTCTAGTGCAAAGTAGCTGTTTTACGGCTCAAAAAGAGTCCTGGTACCTAACCTACACCGGTGAACGTACCAGGACTCAACCAAAAGATACGTAGGTTCGCAAACTGAAGCACCTTCGTTGAACCTCCATCATTCCGTGCTAAAATAAAACAGCTTTTAGCATACCTTGACTGCAAATACCTGTTCAGCACGATTCTGAGCAACTGAGTAACGTAACATGGAACACGCTTCGGATGTTGAACCGCATTTGGATAGTGGTTCGCAGCGATTGATATCATCTGTCGTTCAGATGTCGGGTGCCTCTACACCGGGATTATACCACTGGCTTCTGGCTCTCCTTTCACAGCATTCTGATCTCACCGAGGCTCTCACACCCTACCTTCGAGCCCAATCGTTAGCCTTGGAGCTTCAGGGTAAGCTTGGCCAGGGCAGAACCGGAGCCCTTGTCTCTGTACCCGTGATGGAACACCGCGCCTATCGACAGGCACTGGCTGAGGGACGGGCGGTCGCGACTGTGCAGGATATTGCCGCAGCAATTCTGACTTCCGCAGGCTACCAGCTTCAAGCGCTGCCACAGTACGAGACCAACCACCCTGACACGACTGGAATTGAGACCTTGAAGCGGTTGGGCAGATGTCTCACAACGGAAGCGCATGAACAGCGGTTGACGCCAATTGTTGGCCGCACAGAAGAGCTTCAACTAGCCATGGAGACGTTGTGCCGGCAAACCAAGCGTAACCCAGTTTTTATTGGCCCGGCAGGTTGTGGCAAAACCGCCATTGTGGAAGGCCTTGCACAACGCATTGCATCAGGTGCATGCCCGGCAGCCCTCCGTACCGCTCAAGTGTGGGCCATAGACCCAACTGCGATAATGGCGGTCGCTCACCATCAATCCGACTTCCACAAGCTTGTGCAGCAGCTTATTGCCGAAGCCAGTCGTCCAGATGTAATTCTGTTTATCGACGAGGTACACCAGCTTATCGGCATGGGTGGCGCAGCGGGTCAGTCCGATCTTTCAAGCCTGCTGAAACCCGCGCTAGCACGAGGGGAATTGGCCTGCATTGCTGCAACGACAGACGAAGAGTACCGAAAGTTTATTGAGCCAGATGCCGCACTCGAACGTAGGTTTCAGCCAATCCGAGTTCAAGCACTTACAGCTGCACAAACGCTGCCAGTATTAGTAGAACGATGCACGCTGATATGCAGGGGAACCTCCACGAGAGTAGAGCCACATGTGATCCAGCACCTCCTTGATCTTGCTGACAACCATATGCGAAACCGTCAGTTTCCAGATAAGGCGATCGATTTACTAGAACAGAGCATTGCTCACGTACTCGCTCTAAACCGAACTGAAGTTACCGATCGTGATGTGGTAGAGGTGTTGCAGCGAATGGTGGGGATGCCGCTCGGGCTTGAGGCAGGCTTGGACAGCTTGCGACTGACGCTGCAATCCGAGAATATCCTAACTCACGACGCCATTTCCAGCCTAATGCATAGGCTCAAGATTAGTTTAAGCGGTCTTGATATGCGGCCAGAACGGCCGAATGCCACCTTGTTATTAACAGGCGAGTGCGCACACCGCGCGTCCCGGTTGGCGGAAGTTATCGCCGAGAATCTGTTCGGTGCCGCGGACCGTGTGGTTACACTAGATTTCGGGCGCATGGTTGAACCGCAAGACGTAACACTGCTGCTGGGAGCGCCTCCGGGTTATGTTGGTTACAGCGAAGGCCTTACAATTCACAGGTTATCGCAGATGCCGTGGTGCGTGCTCTATTGCCAGAATATTGACGTATGCCACTACACTGTACGGGATGTTGTGTTACGCGGTATTAAATCAGGGTTTCTTACAGATGCACGTGGGAAGAAGCTCTATTTAAGTGACACTGTTCTATTGTTTACTGCCGAATCAATTGGCGACGAGCCACAGCCGATCGGCCTGCTGGGTAGAACTGCAGATAAGGAGAAGAATGGACCGCGCCAGGTCATAGCCAGCGTTCTAGGTGATGATTTTGCCGCACAAATGGACGATGTTTTTGCCCATGTACCACAATTGGAAGTAGAAACTAACACAGGTGCCATTGAGCGAATGCTCCAAAATGTATCGCAACGGTGTACGATGCATGGAATAACGCTAACCTGGGACCACTCCTTCATTAGCTGGATTGTAGATAAGCAACGCGTTGCCGCACAGCAACGCGATTGGGAGCGCGCCGTAGAAGAATCACTGGCAGAAATACTAAGTCCCTACATTGACGCGACAGACGACTGCTGCATCACGATCACTTGTCGCGATGGCGAGCCCATCGCGATGCGCCAATCGTAAGACGAATATGCAACGATGAAGGCCCTAACCCACCCCTCTCATAAACCTAGAAACCTCTTTTTCGTAAGTGTGAAACGGGTTCTTAAGATCCAGCTGGCGATTGCGTTCAATGTAGATGGCATCCCAATCGATTACGTAACGCGTTGTGGGGCTGTTGATTAACTGAGAGATAACTTGACCGCGGCCCAGGGCCCTCGTGTTGCACGGCGGCATATTAAGCGCCTCCTCAATCTCGCGGTCAGTCGTCAGCCTTCCCAGGGCCCCACTGTTTTCCAATCCATAACTCAGTCCCTGCGCAGGGTGGATATTATGGTATTCCAAATCGAGACTCTGCATAACATCGTCGCCCCATGCGGCACCTGTTTCCGCCATGTATTGACTATATAGAACATATTTAGCCGACCAGTCGAGACGATCGCTGGTCGACAGCGGATCACGTTCCAGGTCATCTAGTATTCGTTCCCACTGCATTAGAACATTGTCCGTTTGAGCATCCTTGCGATGCAGGTATTTTTTGGCAGCGTCAAGATATCGTCGCTGAAGATCTATCGCCCTAATAGTCTTACCACTCTTAAGTTTCACAATCCATTTAAATGAGCTGTCCCGTGAAACCGACCGCAGGACATTCAGTGGTTCATCAAGTTCTACATCAGGAGGCGCACAACCTTCCTCTATGAGATCCAGTACAAGGCTGGTGGTTCCCACCTTCAACAACGTAGCGTACTCACTCATGTTGCTTTCGCCAAAAAGCACGTGCAGACGATGTAGATTTGTGTACGAATAGTACGAGTCCCATTTTGGATTAATAATGGCGCGATTGAAACGAACTCTTGAACTTACAGTTTTCACTATGTGATCGGCTCGTTGTGAAAGCTGAAAGTCTACAGACTGATCAATTTCAACACCGTAGAAATTGGAGACCCACACGTAATCGACTTCGTGATCTCCCATGGTCATGATGTTATTCTTGCTATTTGGGCGAACGAGCTTGTGACCGCCAACTCTGCCAATGCCTGCATAAATTTGCCGTGTAACCAGAAACGGCAGGAGGTCGGTAATGGCTTCGGAGAACAGTCGATCTTCGATCTGGACTAAATAGTTTTCATGGCAACCGAAGGTATGCCCGCCGAAGTGATCAATACTGTTGTTATGGAAACTGACGGCTTCCGCAAGCCCCAAATCCTCGACAAGGCGTGAGAGCATTATCCGCCCGGCGCGATCATGGTTAACAAGATCAATAAGGTCGGTACATTCCGCGGTAGCGTACTCCTCGTGGCTACCAACGGCATCCACGTACAGCCGTCCACCGTTACGCAGAAATCCGCCTGCCCGAGCCGGTTCAAACGCGTAATCGCGGGCATGTAGGTCGATGACGCCTAGCTTTTTGGTGTAGAATGCCTCGTCCTTAACGAGTTCTACAACCTCTTCCGGCGAGCCCACCGAGGGATCGCGCACCATACAGCCAAATTCAGTTTCGATACCGAAAATGCGTTTATCCATGGGCTCAGTTCCAATTAGTCGCTGCTAATAGAGGTCCGAAATCACCTTATCCAAAACGTCACCGTTAAGTAGGTGGAAGCGGGCGTCTTGTTTGTCTCGTCGCTGGAGGAAGCCGACTTCCAAAGCACCAAATTTAAGCTCATCCTCCAGGAATACCCGATCTGCGTCCACCTCGTCCACCATTCTGAGAGGCGAGTCGAGATCTCGCTCATCGTCACTTGCAATACTAATTTGATCACGTGCACCGGCTACCCAGCCTTTGAGTGCGCGCCTGATAGCCTCATCGCGACTTAGCTTTTGTTCTGGCTGTCCCAACGCTTCAAGCATTTTATCCTCTGCACGTTGGGAGCCTGCAATTGCCGCTACACCGGTGTATTGCCGATACTCGCCGTCGTAGTTAAGTGCAAAGAAGCAATCACCCGAAGGGGTGCGGCCTAGTTCCGCAAATAGTGCCCGGATCACCACAGGAACGTACATTTGGTCACCAAAGGCCTTTTTAAGCGCGGGACTCAGTGCGAAGCCAACGAGTCTATGTAGAGAAACGTCGTCGGGACTTCGCTCAAATCCCTCTTGATGGGCCGTTTGAATAGCGGAGAGTCGTACATTCTCAATATCAGACTGTCGCCCTATAGCGCTGAACATCTGCCGGTCGTAAATCTCATATACCTTTCGCTGCGATCGCCTTATTGTCACGAGGAGCATTCCCTCGTCGCACTGAATGCCTACCACAGGACTGCCGGAACGAAGACCGGCTTCTACGAAATCTTTGCGATGCCCAATGGCTTCGTTAATATCAAATGGCGTATACATAGTGTAGTTGCAAGCCTTCGTACTTTAGATTAATTAGCTACCGAGAAATTGACCGATCCAACTGCTCAATGATGGTCTTAAGCGTCTCTTCCGGTACCTCTTCAATGCCGTTGACCGTGATTGTGCGAGCCAGCGGCATTATCTTGGCCCACCCGCCAGTAGCGGCGTCGAGATCTGCAGCAATGTCCAGAAGCAACAGTGCCTGCGTCAACGCTTCATCCCTAGTCATCTGATGAAATGGTTTTACAGTCTTAACAATGTAATCGAAGACCCCACGAATTTGCATGGAGCCACTGCCAGCGGCACCAAATTCTGTGGATTCAAAGCGAGCCCCCATACCATCGTAAAAGAAGATGCGGCCCTCGTTGCTCTCTCTGTCGAAGGTTGCAAGAATCGGTATAAAACCTCCTATGCCCTGTAGGGCATCCGGTATACCTGCCTTTACAACGCGCGCTAGTTCTGTGAGCTTACCTTCCAGACTCATTGGCTGAAGGTAAGTTCGTTCGAATAGCTTGAACGACGTTCGCAGATACTTAACTACATCCATAGCGCGTGCAAAAGAGCCACTAATGGCTAGCAATGTAGTGTCATCAATTGCGAGCACCTTATCGGCTTTATCGTACATAACAGCGAAATTAGCAGTTGCGCGCCGGTCACCAACCGCGATGACACCGTCCTTGAACTTTACAGCAATGACGGTTGTACCGTGGGTTTCGACAGAACCTGCGCCAACGTGAGAGTCCGCGGGACGCACGGCGCCAAACTCGCGTGTAAATGGATGACCACTCTGTTCCAGCAATTTCCATAGGCTGCCAGCAGCGTCCGTAGGTGATAACATATTGCTACTGCCCACTCCGCTGCCTGTACCGTCGAGCAGCGTCAGGATCCACGCGTCGCATTCGCTTCAGCAAATCGCTGGTATCAGGTCGCTTCACATCGGGTTCCGACGGCCCGCCACCGTCTCCCTCTTTCCTCACAGGGCTCACAGGGGCTACTGGCGCCTGCCTTCTCTCTTCTCCACTAATCATCATATCTCTCTCCCGTTCTGTCAGTTACTCTGACCATTGCGGCGTATTATGTTAACTACCTCATCCAGCGTTTGAGCGGTCGCAAACTCCTCATTAAGCACCCTTACATTGGCTTCGACCAACGGGTTCATATCAAACAGCAGGTCTTCCCCATTGTGGTGAAATAGAATTCCATTCCAACCAGTTCGTTTCACGGCCGAGCCAAACCGCTTTATAATTAGACCTCTTAGGTATGCACGAGTGTCAGAGGGCGGACAGCTAACAGCAGCGTCGACCCTGCTGTCAGTGACCAATCGTCTCATCGCCCCAGCTTCTTCCAGGCCATAGTAGAGACCTTCATTACGATCGATATTGTGATACGCAAGATCAAGGCTCTGTATGTGCGCATCATTCCACGGCAACCCTTCTTCCTGACGAAACTCGTCAAGAAGGAGATACTTAGCCACCCAGTCTAGCCGATCGGCCAGCTTTGTAAAATCGGTCTCGAGTACGTCGAGAACGGTTCTCCACTCCTGTAGTACCCAGTCAGTTTCATCATCGCACCCAGCGAACCTCTGTTCGGCCGCAGTGAGGTACGCCCGTTGCATGTCTATGGCTCGAATCGACGTCCCGCCGTCCTGTTCATACGCCAGTTTAAACGAAAGATCTCGACTGATGTTACGCGCAGTCCTTACCGGATCGCGCAGCTTCACGGGAGATGTCCACCCGTCCTCCAATAGCTGGAGAACAAGCGCCGTTGACCCCACCTTGAGTGCGGTTGCCACCTCGCTCATGTTTGCATCGCCACAAATGACGTGCAGTCGTCGATACTTGCTCGGTGTGGCATGCGGTTCATCACGAGTATTGACGAGTGGTCGGTTGTGCAAAGTGTCCACACTAGCTTCTACCGCAACAAAATCTGCGCGTTGCGATAGCTGATAGCGATCTGCATCGGTCCCAGAGGCATTCTCTACCCCCGCCTTACCCGCTCCTGCGTACACGCAGCGCGAGGCGAAAAAAGGGAGCAATGTGCTGATTAGCGTTGATGTCTCAACGCTACGCCGCATAAGGTACCCTTCGTGTGTACCGTAGCTCGAGCCATGGAAGTCGGTATTGTTTTTGTAAATGGTCACTCCACGGCTTGTGGACGCAGCGCGCCTCAATGCGGAATCGAGTACAATGCGCTCGCCAGCACGGTCATGGGCGACCAGATCAAATAATCCGCGACATTCCGGTGTAGCATATTCGGGGTGACCGTGGTCATTGTAAAAGCGTGCACCATTCGCGAGTATACGGTCACTACGCTCCTCTTCGTGGGACATAGGATGTCGCGATGCAGTATCGAAAACTGCATCATCAGGATTGGTATTAAGCGACTTCACCGTGAAGCCGCGCATATCGCGCCGGGCATCTTCTCCGCGGTAGTTCCATCCTTGTACCGCGCTTCCGGAGTATCCACGAACTACGGCCATCGATTCGTTAACCCAATCAGCAGCTGACAGCCCGTCGACCACGATGCCATATTCAGTTTCAATGCCAATAAGTCTATCCATTTTAGATTAGATTATGTTTCGCGATGTTTCGTTAGCTGAACGGCGCGCCTTCACCGGCTTAACTGTAGCCACATTGTCGGGTTCATAATCCAGTAGTTTCAACCAATCCTCCTGGGAATCACCCTTTGGAAATATTTCATTCTCCTTGTACTCAACCCTTATTGCAGTCTGAAGGTCTTCTATGCTTATACCTTCCTCATCGGACTTGAGTTCTATGGAGCGCTTGATAGCAAAGTCCTTTGCGCGCTCGACAACCGATTTAATGAGCGCACCGCTAATAAGATCCTTCCAGTACAGCTTTTCAGTTCCGCCGTTCCGCAGAAAAACTTCGAGGAACTCGGTCTCGTGCACCCTGCGATAAGTAAACTCGGTTATGGCATCCAGCATCTCGTCCATAACAGACGTACAATCACCACGATGCTTCTTGATTAAGTTGTGATCAATAGGTACATCACTAAGGTAGATGCGGAAGATATCGCGAGTAGCCCGCCGATCCGGCCGCACGACTTTTACCTTGCGGTCTATTCGTTCAGGGCGCAGGATGGCCGGATCAATATAATCGGGTCGGTTGGAAGTGAGCATAACGACAACATTTTCCAATGAAACCAGCCCATCCATCTCGGCGCAAAATTGTGGCACCAGCGTGTTCGAAATGTTGAGATATCGTCCACTGCTCCTGGTTCGCAATAAGGACTCCGCCTCATCAATAAAAATGAATACGAGCCTTCCCTCGCGCGCTTTTTCACGTGCCTGGTTAAAGATATCGCGAACCTGCCTCTCGGATTCGCCAAGCCACATGTTCAGGATTTTTGGCCCGTTGATGTACATAAAGTACTCTGTTACGTCCTTGCCTGTACGCTCGCGATATTCTTGAGTAAGATTATAGGCTGTTGCCTTACCAATAAGCGTTTTGCCGCATCCTGGAGGTCCAAAAAGCAGGATTCCCTTTAGCGGCCTCTTTCCAAATCGAGCAAAGAGCTCTGGATGCAGCAGAGGGAGTTCGATCGCATCCCTGATAACGGAAATAGCCTCATCCTGCCCGCCAATCTTGCTCCACGGAAGGACCGGAACTTCCTCAAGATAGTAGTCGGACGATTCCTTGGCAGGAAAATACTCAAGCGCAACCTTGAAATTTGGTTCCATTCGAACTTCTGAACCAACCTTCAAGATTTCGCTTTTAAGTGCTTCACCGCGGTAAACAACACGGGACTGAGTACCCTGGGAATCGAGTGAAACGCGCAGTCGACCATCCTCAAGCACCTCGATGATTTTGACGATGGGACCACCTTCTGCGCATCCGAGATCGCCAATAACTGCAAAAGCTTCGTTGACTTTAACTTGGGTACCGGCGTGAAGCTCAACGTTCTCCATTCTGGGGTCTACGTTGGCAATATACTCCTGATCACCCAGTGCTATGCGAACGGTTTGTGCTTTCTCCTCCGGTTCGGCAAGCAGAGATGACCGCCGGCGGGTCCTAGGCTTGGGTGGATCGGCTTTGCCCAAATAGACCGCAATTTTGTTCGCCGGTGCGGTCAGTTTGTTGTACGCGTCTTCAAACTCGGCAATCACCTTGCGGGCCTCATCCATCATGGCCTCATCCGTCTCTATCTGCTCACGCAAGGTTAGAAGATAGCCCAAACGAGCATCGTTGCGTGGCGTCATCCTAATGACCTCATCCAAAATCCACAGCGCTCTAAGCTGCAGTTCGGGCTGAGAAGCAGATTGCGGCTCGTTTAGTTCGCCAGCATCATCATCATTGGAAGAGCGGGTGTCTCGGTCTCGTTTCATGAGAATCTCCTTTCGGACGCACGGGGAACTAACTCATTGTAGCGCAGGAAGCAGGATGATTCCAATGAAATCTCCCAATATAGATCAGGATCACGATTTCGTAAGTCATCGCAACAAAAAACCGACGTGATCCTCAGTAAAATAGTTCGATGCACTATCAATGTGTGCTAATAGCCTCACACGAGGCAGCATCTTATCCTTTATACGCTGCCACTACTAATGAAGTTTCTAGCCCGCTGTTGGCGGGCCGGTCCACAGATATTCCAGTCTCTTGCGGATTATTCGCGCTTTATTTTCAACACCCAATCTGAGCTGGACGGAGCCGTAAAATGATGCACCATGCCGCCAGTCATCGTTTCGGTCGAGGCGACAATACCGGTTTGCGGGGATACCCATTCAACATGAAGCTGACCAGTGGCCTCCAATAGGTCCAAGTCTAGAGTACCGCCCTCTTTCATGTACACCAAATAGGTAAACCCAGGATTAGAGAGCACCCAGATGTCGTTAGAACTGCTAGCTTTGATTAGGTCATTATGTGGTGCAAGGCGGTTGTAATCCATGCTGTTCAGTATCTGCCCCGCAACAGCAGTCTGCTGAGCGACAGGTGAGGAGGCAGCATCTGTGCCCCACAAGGAAGGCGCGGTAGGTACGTAATACCCTCCCGTGGTAATGGCCTGCCATAGGCGGTGACGGGCGCTGGCTAGAGTTAGGGCCATGTTGGGATCCATGAGTGTTACTGGTTTCCCAGTGGATGCACTCGCAGGAATCGTCATGAGATCCTGAGTGTTCACCGTAATTGCACTTAGCGGGGCCACATCCTGAGCCGATGGCGCACTTTGTGCCAGTAGGATTGCCTTTTGAGCCGCGGCCTGCGTGGTTGCCGTGCTGGGCCACAAGTCCATACCCGCCGGGCTGTTAATATAAACGGATTGGGGCGAAGGCGCAGAGACGCCACTGTTGATCACGATTGGCTGACCGGCGGCCGATGCAGCAGGTAGATTTCGTGTAACTACATGACCATCCGGATCCTGTTTCTTTGTCAGCGCCAGCAACGAAGCAATCAGCCCAGATGCGCGAGTCGAATTTTCAACCGAGGCATCGCTCGTGTCGAGTATGTCCCAACACACGCTCATACTACTGTACCTAGCGAGTATGTAACTCCAAAGTCTCTCAATCTGAGCATCGCTAAAGGCTGCAAGTAACTGGTTGTTTAGAACCCCGATACCTAAGTCCGGTACAATTCCAGCCTCATTGCACAGCTGAATACGCCTATCAAGGTAATGGAAAAACAATGGGTTCAGATGATCAGGATTGTATCCAACGAATGGCGCACCACCCTCGTTAACCTCGGTATGGCCAACAAATGATGTTCCGTCGATTACCCAGTTGTTCACTAATCGGTTGAAACCCATCTTGGCGAGCTGACGGATCTGTTGGCGAGTCTCCTCCAGGTGCATCAAGCTGGGTGAGGCGTTGGTTTGACCCCCTGCAGCTTCAAATGAACATATGTCTAGAGGTGCGATCACTGGTAAGAACGAGGAGCCATCCGTAAACGCAAATCTTGCAATTGCCGAATCCTCAGTCGTGACAAATCCTGGATTTGCCGATGGCGGTGAAACGCACCGGAATTCGCCACTTACACCATTGAGCCCAGGGTCTAAGGAGTGCGTGGTCCAATGCCATGTACCTGTCATATTAGGTGCCACTGCCAGGCGCCACTTTGTGCCTCCACGCCAGTAACATGGAACCACAATAGTTGAGCCATCTGGACGATCCATATCGGCGCTCGCACTAAGGTCTAAATACGGATTCCCTTTGTCGCTACTAGCCGTGAGATCGACGATGTAGGGATGGTACAGACTAACGCGCGGACGTGGCAACTGTACAGTGTTCCCCTGGCCAAGCGGCATCGCACCCACTGGACTAGTGAAGGTGAGGTCGTTGGGGTAGTCTACTGTAAGCACCTTTGAGTCATCAAGGTCGATAGCATACCCGTGGCGCGTATTAGAGTAGAGAATCAGGTAGTAGGCGTGACCAGTGGAGTCACTGGCAATGGCGTGAAGCTCCTGCCAACCGAGGGCTTGCCATCCGTTGGCGGGATTAACATTCACCTCTACAAGTGGCGAGACTTCCAGCTTTCCCAGGTGCACTGTTTCCGCAGACGAGCCTTGGGTTAAATGCCCCGTAATCGACAAAAGTGTACCGCCTTGCCGCGTCCAGTCACCAAACGTAAAACTGCCCCCCGAGTACTTAAGCGGAGGTTGAATTGTTGTCTTGGGTAAAGCCGGCCCGGCCGCAAGATGCGCCGGATCGAATTGATAGCTACCTTGAAAATCGTAGCTGGAAATCTGGTTACTGCTGTAATCATAAATCCAGCTAAAAAACGAACTTCCCCGATCGTTTAAGTAGCACCAAATCACGTCGAACGTGTCACCACTTTTGGCCAAAAACCATACTAGGTGGCTGGCGTAACCTGCGGGGCCAGGTTGGGAATAGAGGTATGTAAGTTGGAACTCGCGCTCTTCGCTGAGGTTGAAGGATCTACGAACCATTGTGCCTGATGTGCCGTTCCACGCCAAGGAGTACGGGCCGCTCTCACCATGAAGGGAATTTTGGGCAGTCGCTGCAGACCCTATTAATGTGAAAACTACGCATACAAACGCAGCAACAGCAAAACGAAGATATCTCATGGCATGGAACCTCGGGTAATGCAGCAATAGTTCTATCGAAGTTATTAGACGCGTGAAACCTGTGCCGGTTTCCTAAAACCTAAAACCCACTACCTAAAACGACCACAGAGAGGAGCAGCTCACTGTGGTCGTGGAATATAGACTAGTGGGAGGAGAATTACCAGCCTCTAGATGCCATTAACTGTGTGTCCTCAAGCTTCCGTACATCCAAACTGGGCATAGCATCGCCGAGACCGGACGATATTTCCGCAAGCTTATCGAAGTCCTTATAATAGGTGACGGCAAGTACTATCGCTTCCGCCCGAGCGCTGGGGTCCGATGATTTGAAGATGCCGCTTCCTACAAAAACGCTTTCGGCGCCAAGCAACATCATCAATGCGGCGTCAGCTGGCGTTGCAATTCCACCAGCAGAGAAGTTTGGCACAGGCAGGCGGCCAGAGCTATGAACCTCAAGCACAAGTTCGTAGGGCGCTTTAAGGTCACGGGCCGCGGCCATCAACTCGTCCTCACGCAGAGATTTAATTCGTGCTATGTCGCGCATCAACGTTCTCATATGACGAACAGCTTCCACCACATTACCAGTACCGGCCTCCCCTTTCGTACGAATAAGGGCGGCTCCTTCGCCTATACGCCGTAGCGCCTCACCTAAATCACGACATCCACAGACGAACGGTACACGATATTCCAGTTTATTCACATGGTTTTCTTCGTCGGCGGGTGTAAGCACCTCACTCTCGTCAATGTAGTCTACGCCCAGAGCCTCTAAAATGCGCGCTTCAGCAATGTGACCAATTCTGCATTTCGCCATAACAGGAATGGTCACGGCAGCCATGATCTCCTTGATCATCCTGGGATCCGACATACGAGCAACGCCGCCCTGCTGACGAATATCAGATGGCACTCTCTCAAGCGCCATTACTGCTACCGCACCTGCCTTTTCAGCAATGACGGCTTGTTCAACGTTTGCGACGTCCATGATGACGCCGCCCTTAAGCATCTCAGCCAGACCGGTCTTACTTCTCCACGTGGCCTTCTGCTCAACAGGTTCACCCATTTAAAACTCTCCTTTTCTAAAAAACCGCGGGTCACATTACCATGATACGACTGCTAATCTACGCCAATTGCATTAAGTGATCTCGCGCCGCCATTGGAGGGCTGAAATCAGCGTCGCCTGATCAGCATAATCCAGATCTCCGCCGGCAGGAAGACCATGGGCAATCTGCGTAACACGAACCCCTAATGGCCGTAACTTACTTGCCAGGTAGAGCGCAGTTGTCTGTCCCTCAGCGGTAGGGTTCAACGCAAGTATCACCTCTTCAACGCCATTGACTACACGCGGAAAAAGCTCGCGAATCTTTAAAAGATCGGGAGTGACATTGTCGACTGGAGATATAAGTCCCTGCAACACATGATACAAGCCGCGGTATTCGTTTGTTTTCTCCATAGCAATAAGATCACGCGTTTCTGCCACTACGCACAGCAATGTGTGATTCCGGCGCGAATCGCTGCAAATGTCACATATCTCCTGATCAGTAAAGTTTGAACATTCTTTACAGAAGCGGATGTTTTCCTTCACTGCGGTTATGGCTTCGGCCAGCAGTCTCGACTGCTCCTGGGGCTGTCTCAAAATGTGGAAAGCGATGCGCTGTGCCGATTTGGGACCAACACCCGGCAGGCGTTCTAGTTCATTAACCAGCCGGGCTAGTGGCTTTGCGTAGTGCACCGAATATGATCCTCTTTAAAGTAGGCCGGGAGGCAGATTAAGTCCCCCAAGACCACCTGTTATCTGTTCGAGGCGCGCCTCCTGCTCTGCCTTGGCCTTGGCCGACGCGTCGCGGGCAGCAGTAATGATTAGATCTTCGAGTATCTCAACGTCAGCAGGATCCACCACCCCGGGATCGATTTTTACCGACGTGAGTTGGCCATGACCGTTGACGGTAACAGTCACCATGTTCCCACCAGCAGAGGCACTGTACCGCACAACCTCCAGATCCTCTTGAAACTTTGCGGTTTCCTCTTGGATCTTTTGTGCCTGCTTCATCAGCTTTTGGATGTCGCCCATGCCGCCGAAACCACCCATCCCACCCATTCTAGACATATATTTGTCTCCCGTTTGATATCAAGGTATGGGCTCCTGTTTGGTAACCGAGCCACCGAAAATGTCGAGCACTTCTTTTAGAACCTCTGCAGACGCAGGCCGTGAATCCGATTGAGACGCAACTGCACCCTGCTCACCACTTAATTCCATCTCCATGACACTGGCGCGGCTCGCCGCCCCGCTGCTAGCCTGTTGGTCCGTTGACGCGGAAGAAGTTCGGCCTGCAAGGTCGGATAGTAGAACGCACTGAACCGTATACCCCTCTGTTTGAAGCGCTTCATTAATCTTCTTCTCGAAGAGCGCCTTGCCCTTGTCATTTATTTGATCACGTGCAAAGGCACCAGGGAAACCCACGGTTATCAACTTACCGGAAAGTGCCAAAACACTGGTTCCGTTGACAAATGCCGCCCCTCTTGCACTCGCCTTACCGAACAGTGAGAGGATACGCGGCCACGCACGTGATATGACCTCCAGGTCGATCTCGGTGACAAACCTCCGGTCTACTGCAGGTGTTTGTACCTCCGAGGAAGGTAATGGCGATCCACCCGCGTTGGAATCGCTGCTAGCTGTCGACGTAATGGGGGCAGAAGGTGTGGTAACAGTTCCGGGTGTTATAGGAGCGACGACCTGAGTAACCATTGCAGGTGTGGACACCCCCCGTTCTCGCACTGACTCGCTCCCTTTTGCGAGCATCTGCAGGCGTGCAAGCGTGCGCTCAAGTATCCACCGATGCTGATTAGATGTACGAACCTCGCGTTCAGCGCGTGCGAGCTCCTGCATTATATCGAGCAATGACGCTGTAGTGTACAAGCTGGAAATAGGCTGTAAAGTTTGAATCCGTTCGTTTCCAAACTCTGCTGCCGCCGCGCGGTTGGCGCCTGCGCGCAACACAAGTAGGTCACGCATAAATCCCTGAAGTGCGGTCACCAGCTGGCGGGCATCTGTGCCACCATCCATAAACTCAGCCGCAAGATTGAGCGCATCCGCCGTATCGCCTTCAACAAGTTGGCGCGCGCAAAGTTGTAATTCTGCATCTCCCACGGTTCCGATGGCCGCTTTAACAGTGGCAGTAGTGATGTGGCCGTCGCTGTACGCCAAAACCTGCTCAAGTATTGACAGAGCATCTCGCCACGACCCTTCTGCTGCGCGCGCAACGGCAATAACCGCATCGGGTTCACATGTGTAGTTCTCAGCAGCGATCACTCTGCTTACTGCAGAGGCAAGATCCTGCACGCTTCCTCGTCGGAATTGAAAGCAGAGGCAACGCGATCGAATTGTGATTGGCACCTTGTTATATTCTGTTGTTGCCAACACAAAAACCACATGGGCAGGCGGCTCCTCCAAGGTCTTGAGCAGAGCATCGAAAGCCTTGCTGGAAAGGTCATGAACTTCGTCTATTATGTAAACCTTGAAACGAGCCTCAGTTGGGGCATATTGTACGTTTTCAATGACCTTCTCTCGGACATCGTCTATGCCTGTCTCCGAAGCGGCATCCATCTCCACCACGTCCATGCACACGCCCTCGCGTATCGCAACGCAGAGGGGACATTTGCCGCAGGGATTCGCGGTGGGGCCTTGTTCGCAATTCAGTGCCCTGGCAAGCAGGCGCGCCGTAGATGTCTTGCCGCACCCTCGGGCTCCGTGGAAAAGATAGGCGTGCCCAAACCTGCCGCTAGCAATGGAGTTCCGCAGTGTAGTCGTGACAGAATCCTGGCCCATGAGCTCTTCGAAGCTCTGTGATCGGTATTTGCGATATAGAGCAACATATGCCATGGCGGATTGTGTTACCTGTTCCTAACATGCGGCATCTAAGGCGAGAGAGGTAAAAGCATCAGGGCATTGAGAGCCGGGTGAACGGACCGCACTCAGAAGGCTAAACTTAAGGCTGCTACCTTCCGGTCCTGACACTGGTTCGTCTGCCCGCCTATGCAGCCGGCCCGGCTCTCAACGCCCTGATCGAGCCTATTATACCCAATTACAGGAATTCCTGCACGACAGAGGAGCACAGTGCTCTCGATCGTCAAAACATATCGGGTTGCAGCTCAAATTAGCTAGCGTTCACCACGTCGGCTAAACGTTTAAAGGTGTACAGTTCGCTGTCTACAGGCGGAATTAGCTTAGACATCTCATTCTCATAACAGAGATACAGTCTGTGTAGTGCCCTGGTACAGGCGGTGTACAGCGGCCGCCGATCGTCGTCCGACCAATACGTTCGGTCACTGGCGTCGGCAATTATGACTGCATCAAACTCTAACCCCTTGGCATACAATAGCGATGTAACGTAGTTACCAGCTTGAAACTCGATTTTGCCGTCGCTTAATAGGCTTATCGACACACAGCCAGAGATCGAGGTGTATAATGCCGCGGCTTCGGCACTGGATTTACAGACCACTCCTACAGACCGGAACCCCTCATCGTTCAAGCGCTCAACAAGTTTAGCAATCACAGCACCGGAAGTGCTGGCAGGCACGTCTATTAGTTCCGGTAGTACGCCGGTTGAACGGATGTTTTTAATCACTGGCGCCGGTAGCAGCAGGCTCGACGCGAAGTCAGTAATCTCCTTGCTCGAGCGGTAGCTAAACTCAAGCGGTTCCATGACGCTGCAATCTGGAAATACAGTGGTAAGGTCATTAAAATCGGTTGTCTGCGCGTGAGGAATGATCGACTGATAGGGATCGCCGACTATAGTGATTGAGCAAGTTGCAGGCAACAACCTACGCAGATATTGAAACTGCAGCATGGAGTAGTCCTGAGCCTCATCAACCACAGCATGGATAACACCGTTCATTGTAGGAAAACCTGCTACCATCCCGTGAAGACACATGATAGGAACAACATCTTCGTTCATCACAATTCTTTTGTTGATCGACCGTATTGTTGGACGAATCCAGTCACTCATTTCACCGGTTTCAGCCCCGCCCGCCGGCGTCGACTTTCTGGTTCGTCGTGACCTCGACTCACTTCCGCGTGGTGTCGATTCATTCGCAAATGGTCCTCCAAGCTTTCCAGTCTCTAGGTAGTTCAAAAACAGGATGTACCATCTGATTACCGACATATTACGGATTTTACGTAAGCTCTTTCTCGTGTCGGCAAATAGCTGACGAAGACGGGCCTCGCTCACTTGCTTCGTCACTGCGGCCAACACATCGGGCGATTCGCGTATGCGGTTTATCACTTCCCGTTCGCAAGCAAGTACTGCATCAATGCGTTGAATTAACGGCTTCTCTACCCCGCGTTCAAAGGCAGTCACGAGGACGTCTCCACTTAGCAACACTTGCCGATCAATTCGCTCCCTCGCTCGAAATTGTCTCTCCTCAGGTGCAATAACATGCACGACGTCGTGGCTTACCATTTTGGCAATTTGCGTCTTAATTGCATCAAGAAAGGCCACTAAGCACTGGTAGATATCTCGCGATGACTTAAACTGTACACCTTTAAGTCGCACGTCGCCAGCATTCTGGTGTGGTCCGTTTTGGCCGGCTTCATATAGTTGGCTCAAACGCTCTATTTTGTACGAACTCTTATTTCGTAAAGCACGCTCAAGCCTATCGGGAACCATATCATGAAGTACGGTACTCTGCACGGAGTCCTCCATAAGAGACGGCAGAACGCCGACGATATAGGATTGGAATGTTTTATTGGGCGAAAACACCATCACGCGGCTCCCTGAAAACCTGCCGGATAAATCCTCGGGATCGTTCGCCGCCATTCTCATATGATAGAGCATGTAAGCGGCGCGGTGAAGAGCAATCACGGATTTGCCGCTGCCAGCTGGCCCTTGAACAGCCACAACTGGAGCGTTGGCACGTATCACAACGTCCTGCTCGGTCTGAATAGTCCGAACGATCTGATTCATGGCCCCAGAGGTATTTTCCGAGAGGATTTGAGTTAGCATCTCGTCCGAACGGGTGTTAATCACATCGGCTTTCAGGCGCTTGTTCCCATGCTCTAGAGATTCAGTCTGCACGCGTCCTTCACCGAAACGCTCATTGCGCGCGCGGACTACTGCCAGGTTAGGCACGTCGGCGTCATCTGACAGAGCAGAAGACTCGCTTTTCGCGTTTTGGTGAGTAGCAGTTGCCGATTGGCTGCTACCAGCACTTATTTCAACCGCCGCAGCGGAAAACCATGCACAGTTGAACTCATCGGTAGATGAGAGTATCCTAATCCTTTCGTCATCAACTTGATACTCCCGTCGCAACAGGATGGTCCCCCGATTTCTTCCCGTGCCTACAATCTCCGCGGGGCCAACCTTCTTTGATTGTGAATGCAATTGGCAGATTGGTGTTCTCCAATCATGGATTAGGATATCACCCGACCGGTCATCCAGCCTAGACAATCCAATATATACAAGCTCGCAATGGTCCTCAAGCTGCCATTGAAAATCAAAGCGGGCATGATATAAGCTCTGCCTCAAGCGCTTATGATTCTGCAGATTTCGGTTCGCGATCTTCACTCTCTCTGACGTGTGAAAGTCGACCTCGTCATCCTCATGGTTCCGTCCACCGTACCCAGAGTGATTCGCCCATTTCAATTCCTCGGCGATGCATGCATCGAGTCGCGAACATACCTTGGCAAGAAACTGTTGTTCAAACTCAATCGATCTGATGTCGGGTCCACAATTTAAACGATCCATTTCTAGCCTCCCGTGCGATGTATGGTCGGTAATCTCCCAGCAACCTTTGAATTATTCGAATGTCCGAAATATGTCTGGTCTTCAATTAGGTTAATCCAGCTGGCTAGCGAGAATTTCCTGCACACCCGCTAAAAGACCGGTAATTTTACAAGATTTCTTTTTGCAAGGCCGTTACTTTCAAGCGGGCTGCCTGAATTTATTCAAAATAAGAGTGCAAACTGAGGTAACCAGCGCGGTCACCAACTCAACAACTCGGTCAGGATAGTAGTCCGTCGAACCTCAAACACACGAAAAGGAAACTCTTCCTATGGTTTGTGTTGGTCATAACTGAGCCGCGTCGGCATATATTCATCGAGCGTTGGTGACTGCAGTTTCCACCGCACATGTAGAGGGTCGCCAATAATGAGATGGTTTACCACTACCCACTTTAAAACCGGAACGGTTATAGGGCCTTCATCGACAATAACACGCCAGGCAAACGCATGCCCATGGCGAACCCATTTATTGACGATCTCCCCATCGGTATTGAAACGGCGAAAGTCGTATACGTACCGTTTAAACTTGGCAAAAGCGAACAAGTACGCATACTGATTTGCCTTGAGTGTGGGGGTCATCGGTGCCCTAATAGAGGCTGTTTGCGTTGATGTAACGGTGTATCCCACATCGCCGTTTCGCGTGCCAGGATAAACGTCACCAAAGCTTTCAACGATTTGCGAAATCGATATTCCAATCGGCGCAACCACTGCGGAATGATATTGATACCTTACATCTGTAGTGGTTCTTCCAAATGCCACGGCGGCGGGCCTGGCAATTGCCCCAACCATTAGGTTTCCCAAGGTATACGCAATTTCACGACCAGGCAGCGTGTGGATCGATAGAGATAACGGCTCAATAAATGGATGGATAACTATATCGTATCATCGGCCAGTAAATGTCGCATTGTCTGCTTCGGTGGCGGAATATTTCATATATCCGGTGGCTGCTTTGGGCGATCGCGACCATTTTGCTGAAAATGGGTTCAATATCGAACCGTCGAGCGTCTCAAACTGGCCGCCATCAGCGATGTCCCACAGGCCAAGGTTCCACTCGATATTCGACCGATTGGGATACCACTTTCAATGCACTGGAGGGTGCCAGGCATGCCACCTACCCAGTAATACTGGTGAAAAGGTTTGCTCATTGGCGTGTAGTTGCCCAGTGCGGCTTGTTCTAACTAGTGAAAATGTCTTCCACGAGTAGGTAGTATCACCGTGAGTAACCAATAAGTTGCTGCCGTCGATCCACTGTTTAAACGGCGAGCCGTTGTGAACCACCTCAGGCACACGATCGTCTATCGACACACCAACCACGGCTTCAGATAAACTGGCTCTAAGCTCATTGGGCGATCCAACAATGCCCTTGACGTCAGCGGTTATAACATTCGTAGTGTAGGTCGCCACTCCATCCTCAGCTGCAACGGCAATGAGCTCATAATGTTGGGTTGGAACGTGAGGACATTCGTTTGGCCGGACTCGAGGCAATAAGTTGCCCGAATCGAAGTGCGCATAGGGTCGGTCGGCAGAGGCACATCTGCGTATCCGTCATAGACATCGGTAAGCGCATCATGCCAATACCTGCGCGGAACGGTTACCTCTGCGTACGGCGCAACTTTTAGAACGACTAAATGAGGCGGCTTCTTACCGCGCGTTCTATCCCTGTTTAGTCATTTTACGGTGAATGTTGCTCGGCCACTATTTCTGACAGTGTGTTCTACGAGATTAGTTGTGTCCACAGGATGTAAAACCAATGGCGCGTTCAGCATTAGCTTGTTACTGGCTTGCTCGCTGTTACGATGAGACGACACCACGCTCGGCCATGAGTATTTTCGAGTGACGTTGCCTATGGTGTAGCTCGAAGTTCCTTTTTGCGCAATGTTTGTGATCACCCATCCGGCCACGGCAGCCGTAGTACAGGCACACACCGACCAATTCGATATTGCAACAACAAGCACCAACATACAAACAATGCGAGTTTCGGCGCAACGTGCACGTTTAAAATCAACTAACTTACTGGAATACGTGTTCTGTTCTACGGGTAGTTCTTCACCTAAAACCTTAGCGAGTACGTTCCCCACATCGTGCCCATCATGGCACGCATTCCTGTATGAACGGGCAAAAACAGGATGCACAATACTTAGCGCAGAGTTCGTCTCGTTCGGTATGTGGATACCGTTAACCTGCTAGACAACAGGGTAAACCGAACTATACATGTTCTAGTTACCAGCCTTTCTATTGTCATTTTAAATATGTGCGGGCAAATGTGAAATCAAAGCGGATTTCACGGATTTTTAATGATGTCACCTTAACCGCCGGTAGTGATAATACAGCAACCGAACCTGGGAGCTAACCGTGACTACCGCCCTAAAAATGCACCGACTCCAAATAGTATCAAGCAAAAAACTCATCTGTATGAGCGTGATCTAACACGCGCGCGGCACGTATAGCTGCCTGTTTGACCCGCGCCAAGTACATATTTTCTTCGAATGCCTATAACAAGTAGGTGATCATATGGCTGGGTATTCAAATTTGGCAAACCTATCGCCAATCGTCCCTCATCATCATGGAGTTGCGAACCGGCAGGTAAGTAGTAATGAATCTTTGTGTGCCGACTGAAGGACACCGAGTCGTTCTTACGCGACCTACACACGCACAACGGTTTTGGTAAGCTGATCGCATGATCTTGCCACCAGCCGAACATTGCTCATCTGTTACTATTTTCGTTTACATACACATCAGTACACCTTGACCCAAGCGGCCTTTGAGGCGTAATATACTCTACTGTCATGGAGAGATGTCCGAGTGGTCGATGGTGCGGTTCTCGAAAAGCCGTGGGTGTAACAGCCCCGTGGGTTCGAATCCCACTCTCTCCGCTCTGTGTATATATATGGATGATGTAGCGTTTGATGAAGACGATGCTGAGGATAGCCAGCCCGGAATTACGCTTGCAGTTGATCGAGCGAATTCGGGTGAGCGGCTTGATCAGTTCATCGCGTCCCAATTGGACGGAACGTCCAGATCTGAAGTCCAGCGTTGGATCGAATTAGAATCGGCTAATGGCGCCAATATTACGGTAAATGGCGCCAAATGCAAGTCGAGTTACAAGATCAGGGCTGGTGATTTAATCCACGTAGTGTCGGCTCCACGACCGCCCGTTAATGCTCAGCCTGAAAACATCCCTATAACCGTAGTTTACGAGGACGACCACATACTGGTCGTGGACAAGGCGCGTGGAATGGTGGTTCATCCGGCTCCAGGGTCTCCTAATGGAACTTTGGTGAACGCTTTACTAGGTTACACGTCTCTCCTCTCAACTGCTGGCGAAGGGTTTCGCCCAGGCATTGTTCACCGACTGGACCGCGATACAGGTGGATTGATGGTGGTGGCGCGAACGGATACTGCCCATGCTAATTTACAGGCGCAAATACAATCGCGGAATGCTAAACGTGAATACCAAGCATTGGTGTGGGGGCAACCGCAATTTAAGACTGCAGATGTGGATGCTCCCATTGGACGACATCCTAACGACCGCAAGAAGATGGCGGTAATTACAACTGGCGACCACACAGCCCGTCATGCCGTAACTCATTTGGAAGTGCTGGAGAATCTGCACTGTTTCTCACTACTACATGCCCGCCTTGATACCGGTCGCACGCACCAGATTAGAGTACACTGCGCATTTGCCGGGCATAGTATTGTCGGTGACCCGCTTTATGGCGGCATACGCTCCCTGCCAAACCTGAATAACTCAACCCTGAGTCGCCGTATCTCAAGTGGAATGGACGACCTCCACGGGCAAGCCCTTCACGCTGTTAAGCTGAGCTTTAATCATCCACTCACAGGTGAGCGGCTTACATTTACCTCTCCGCTGCCACCGGCCATGCTGCAGCTAATCAATATCTTGCGCAGCGAGTAATAATCCCTTACTGCTAAGCAGCAATCCCTGCCTGTGAACTACTGCGTAATTGCGTGATTGTTTCCAACAGCGTACCAATGACAAACGGCTTGGAAATAGCATCTGCATTTACGGCATAGAGCCAGCGCCTTAATTCTGTAGAGAAGATGTCACCGGAAAGAAGCACGATAGGTAGGTCATTATGTTGGTTGCGCAATTCTTGAAGGAACTCGATTCCGGTTCCATCTGGCAGATGCTGATCGAACAGTGCGAGACCGTAGGGCAACCTATGCAACGCAGTCCGTGCTTCCTGTACCGTGCCGCAAAGGGTTACTTCATAGCCAGCATCCGAGAGCTGCTCCACAAGCATGGGCCCAACAAAACAGTCATCCTCTAACAAGAGAAGCCGCCTAGATTGCACCAGGCTGTGACGGCGCGAAGACGAAGTCGGATGTTGTTCAGCGCGATGGAATGCAATCATGCAGATGGTGCGATGAGTATCGCGGTGCAGCAAAACGGGGACCGCGCAGCAGCGCCGCAGCAGCCGAGATGCCAGCCGCCATTCGCTTTTGCTAACAAAGCGTGAATGCGCCTCGTGTACCACATGGACTGGTAAATTGGCGCCGTCTGAACCAGGTGCTTCTGTCAAAAGGCTGAAAATGATGACCGGCAAAGCATTGCCGCCTGGTTGAAACGTAACGGATAGCCGACTTGTTATGGCGTGGTGTTCATTATAATTGATTAACGAGGATGCGGTAAGGTACAGGCCTCGTAAAAGCGTATTACAATCCGCATCCATATCACAATCGATTTCTCTGGGAAGTACGAGACATTCCGCCGTGGTATAGCTGGAGTGATCCTTGATCATCTGCAAACAGTCGGACACTACACTCATTAATAGTGCACTAGACGTGCATTTTATACGGCGTTCACTCCTGCATGCACCTCGTGCAACAGCCAGGGAAACCTCGCTGGTTGAGTTGAAATGTCTTGTTACCGCAGTAGAATGGCTAGTATACATGATCCTTATTATCGGCCGGGCTGCTAGTTCACTGTATACAGCAGCCCGGATAATAATCAATAACTTATTGCTATTCCACCACCGCTAGATATTAATTGTCGTCGCTTGCACAGGTACTGAATTGCTACCTAGCGTTACGGTTACAGTTTTACCTGTGCTTAATTCCGTCACCGTATAAGTTCCTGCAGGTACCCAGAAGAAATATTCTCCTGTGGCTGGGTCGGTGTGTGCGATCAGCGGTCCCACGGTAGGCGATAGCGAAACCGTAGTACTTGCCGCCGCACCTCCCGATTTAACGAATCCAAAGATCGTGTACGGTTGCGACGGTGTGCTGCTACTAATAGGGGCACCCAACGGAATGTCGCCCAGAGGATTGGAACCGGCGGCTAATGGAAACTGTGTAAGGATAGGCTTGTTAACGTAACCGGTAGCCTGTATGTTCCCGATGGGTACGGTAGGATCACTGCCAAGGCCAACGGGAAGGTTGGCGATGGTGAATGTTCCGTCTGTAGCAGAAACCGAACTCTGGCCGCCAATAGTAACATCTGCCCCAGCCACAGGTGTCGTTACGCCGCCGGACACAGTCACTACACGCCCGTTAGCCGAAGCCGTGTACCCAGTAGCTGAAACATAGATTGTGCCGAGATTGTTGATGGTGTTGGCCTTCAGGTTGAGAGTAAGTGTTAGCGTCTGCTCACCCGGTACGCTCACCGTGCCAGTTGTGGTATTTACAGGTACGTTGGTAAGGGCGAATCCGCCTGTAGAATTCGTGGTTGTAGTGACCCCACCCATAGTAATCGTTCCGGCCGTTACCGGTGCAAGGTTTGTCTCCACCAGCAACACTGAACCGGTGACAGTCGTGCCCCCTGAAGAGTTACCGCCGCCGCCCCCGCCGCCACCACCACAGCCACTTAATATTGCTGCAAGGGCGAGTACCGCCATTAGCGATGCAACCTTTTCACCGGTGTCAAACCACCCATTTCTTATCATAAATGTATTCTCCAGCACAAATCGGTTATCAACGGATCACAGTCACTGGTGCAATCGCACGCGTAAGCCGTCCATTAGGATCAGTAAGTGTAACTTGCGCAAGGTACGTTCCCGTGGGAAGACCTATCCCGTGGTCGTTTCGCAAATCCCATACATAGCTGTTTGCCCCCGCTGTTACTGCCCTGCCCTGAACAAGGTGTCTTACGGTTTGTCCGTTTGGACCCAAAATGGACACAGAAGCGGTACCAACACCGGTCGAGGAGAATGCAATCGTAGCATCTGCAACACCACGTCCTCCTGGTCCCAGGTTAATGTTGGCGCGTAAACCCACGATGAGCGGTACTTGCGGCCCAGATGCCGCCGCGCTTACCTGAAATCGCCGCGCGGTTTCGCCAGTGGATGTTGTAAAGGAGTAACTGCTCGTTGAATTCATCACCACGCGGGTATTAGTGGAGAGATCAGTTAGGACCAGCATCTGACCATGCGGCAGGCTATTTATCGCCGGCCACGCTAACCGATATGTCTCGCCACTGTGCGGTACTGTTACCAACAGGTTCCAATTGGACTGAGTGCCAAGATGTCTGATATCTGTTACAAACGACTGAGATATTCCACGCGTAGGCTGCTGCCATTCAGGATGCTGGAACGTGATGGAAAGCCCAGGAGTACTACTGAATGCAGGCGGCGCAGGAGTATCCACTCCTGCATTGAAGTAGGTTGAACCTCGAGTACTCTCGCCAAGATTAGCGACCTGTTGGCTTCCATTCATGTCCTGAAGCATTATCGGCAGGGTCCAGCCGGAAGGTCCCACAAAACCTGCGGACCTGTGAGTAGCTGATGCAAACTTGAAGGGTAAGTGTACCGCTCGAGTATTCGGGCTAGGATTAATGTAGGTCATGGTGAGACCTTCGGTAACATTCACGAGAATGAAGTATCCCTGCCATGGCATAAGGAAATTCTGCGTAAATGGAGATCCTGCAGCCTGCGTTTGTGTAATGTCCACATAGCTGGCAACGTTGGGATCGCCGTTGTACCCAAATACACCGGCGCTAACATAACCCGCGTTCACTGCATCCGCAAGTGTGAGGGCCGCGCCACCCTGATATTGAAAGACAACACCGCCATTGGTACCAGTGGTGCCATTACTTAACAACGTCACCCCCGAATTAAAGGGATCTCCAATCATATTCCAGCCGTATTGCAAGCCAATGGTGATCAGCGTCTGATTATCTGTTCGTGTACCGGTAATAGGTACGCCATTCTGACCAGAACCGCCGTTTAGTGCGTTCGGGAAATTACTCCATAACGCGTAGCCAGGCTGATAGAGGGGTAACGAAGGATAAAGCACATAATTGTCTCCATTGGCTGAATTAAGTGCCTGGTTCCACTGAGCCAAAAGTGTCTGTGCCGCTGGTACGCCAAATACCTGTGCCAAATCAGGATTAAATGGCTGAAGAGGCATGGAGATGAGCTGAGGGCCCGACAAAAAGGTATGAGAGAGAGTAACTGGCGTTCCCTGAACGTTCAACACGAAAATAGACGACACGTTTGACAGACCCGTGGTGCTGTTGGCTTTTCTCTGGAACACGTTGCGAACGAATGTAACGGGTGCACCGTTGGCAACCCCCGCACTATCCACAGGCTGATAGGTTATCGTTACCTTTGTAAAATTGTCTGGTATCGAAGCTCCGCCAACTGCGCCAAACGCACCCTGCTTGACGGACGTTGAAACTGCAGTTCCATTTCCACCAGAGAACGTGGCGCTAAGGTTTCCAGTGTCAGATCCTACTGTCACACCGAAAAACTCGTTTGGAGTAAACGTCGAGGTCGTGCTGGCATTTGCAGGATAAGGCACCCTGGTGTACACCCCGTTTACAGGAAAGTCCATGGTGACACGCATCTCTGGATTAACACCAATGTTGCTGAAAATTGGCGCGGTATATCCCTCACCTGATGGTATCTGAATGGAAGTATCGGCTCCGGGAAGTGTAAGGCGGTTCAAATACGTGTAATCATAAAATACAGGATTTGAAACCGCGCTCTGGTCTATTTCATCACCAGTTGCTGTAGTGCTGTAATACAACAGAACCACAGCCGCACCATCTTGAGGCTGTGTGGATGAGGCAAGAGTAGGTGACACAAAGGCGTAGGTCTTGGCGCCTGGCGTCACACTGGTGTCAAAAATGTACTGCTGTTGAAACCACTGATTGAACGGTTGGCCTTCTACGGTTCCTCCAACTGCAGCTGCAGCTAAGGCGGAGAGACGTCCCTCGTCGTTCGCAACAGTATGGTCAAGCTGCCAGGCATCATAGTAGGCGTTGTTGAAATTTATAAAGAACTGTGAGTTCTCAATATAACATTTAATCCACGCCGTAGATGCCATTTGAAGGCGCGGTATGAGCATGCCGCCAAATTGCCCGGAGATAGGCTGGGCCATTTTGGTTGGCGGGAAGAATGTGCTGTTGCCAAGTGGCTGCTGATTGAGCAGGTCGTAATATGGCGTATAGTAAAAGTCTGCAGCGGGATCCACGGTCTGAGTAGTTGGAAACCGACCCTGCAGGTTCTGAGCTGCAATCACGGCGGCAGCGCGGGCAAACCCAGTGTTGAACGAGTCAAAACCCATCATTTCAGAACCGTAAAAGGTCTGGGCCATAGCCTGCAGCAGTCCAAGGTACTTATCCTGGTCGGCAGAAAATGTGGGTAAATCAATGTCGATTGAACCGTTCGTATTTACGACAACGGTCACCCCGATAATGCCAGAAACCTTGGTAGGATTGTCATCCTTATTAAGAATAGTTACTTGGCCGTTCCACAGCGGTGATCCCAGCACGTTCACAAGTGCAGGATACAAAATGGTGTTAACTGCACTAGAAAGGGCCGCCGCGTCTGTAGCAGTGAATGCATAGCTTCCGGTTGTGTTCACCACAAATGTAATGTTATTGCCGGAAGGAACGGCCCGCGAAACGGATGCAGGTGTAGGCGTAGGTAGTCGCCCTCCCGTTCGCATTAGGACAGTATCGACTACTGGTACCTGATCACGCACGGGGAGTGCATGTTTTGAACGAAGCGCTGCAATTTCCCGTGAAACCGCGGCATCACGCGCAAGGTCGAGGGCTCGCATACGGCTAGTTACAAGGTTGGCCGTTGCGGCTCTGCCGCCTCCCGCTGGAACATCAATGATAATCGCGGACTGCGGTCCGTTGCCGACCGCAGCAAACTTGGTATTGACCACGTTTGTGTACTGCTGCGCCAACACGGAGGTAGAAAGAAGTGGTACGCCCACGCAAACTAGCGTGACGCACCACAATTTACGGCACAGAGAATACGCGTTCAAATGCATCTACCTATTCCCTCCGGAGGATCTGGGCCAGGGGGCGGCCATTTTGGTTTTAGCCGCCGCGCCTTTGGTAAGACACTGCGGCGGCTAGTTCTAGGGGATTAATATGCTTAAGGAACCACAAACGAACTGATTGGACTTACTGAGTACGAGTACCCTACCGTTGGTGACGTAGTTGGGGGAGTATATTGCGCAATTACGTCCCAATAATATGTACCTGGCGACAACGTCGAAGTTAGTGCGTAACTTGTGGAAGGCGCGTTAACTGCCTGGCTGATGATCGGTGCCACGCCATCCGTTGTCGACTGATAACCGGGGTACTGACTGTACACATTCACCGTGTAACCACCTGCATTGGCTACTGAGGCCCACGAAAGAACCGGTGAAGAAGACGTCTGCGCGCCTGCGGCTGGGGCGATCAGCGTCTCTGGATCTAGTGGACTAACCTGCATGGTTGATGAGGCTAGAGCTGTACCTTCAGTACCATTTGCAGGGAACAAAACTGTATCCAGTGGTGCAACATTGTAAAAGTACACAGTATCCGGAGTAAGTGCCGGGTCTACATCTGCATACCGGTCAGCGAGTGGATCGCGCAGCAGCGCCTCGCTAAAGAAGTGGGCATTATCGCCATCAGATCTCAGGATATCGAAGCCCAATAGGTTGCTGATCTGCTGGTAATTCCAGAAGATGTCCCCTTCCACAATGCTACCCGCTGGTGTAGCTCGTCCAGCTGCTCTTGACTTCGCGTACTGTAGCGACACCTTTGAAGGAAGGGCAGCATGTCGAGTGGAGAAGGAGATTCCCTGCTTCTGAAGCATGAACTGTTTAATGCTCTGGTAGGCCTGCAGCTCCGCAGCAACCCCTGCTCCACGGTTTGGAACCGATGGAATAGTAAACATTGACGCGTTGAGAGCCTGCACGGCGCCAATGGTGCTGCCAGTGCTGGTCGGCTGAAGTGAAAAGTTTAGCGTGGTCGTTTGCCCAGCCGTAAATGTGATGTTCGACTGAGTCTGGTTGATGTGCCCAGCAAACGACGCAGTCGCCGTGTAAATCTCAGGCTGTGCCTTACCGTCTGCCGTCACAGTCGGTAAGGTAGGAATATTGAAGTGGCCGTTTGAGTCGGTATATGATACGAACGAGCTAAGGTTTGTGAAATATACATTTCCGCTCGTGTCTGAGACTGGTCCCGGGGCAATAAACACCCTCGCCCCGGCGAGCGGCACTCCACTAGTATCGGTAACCGTGCCTGTTGCAGTCGCCTGCTGAGACGTTGGCGACAGCGTGACATGAGCGTTGGATGTGGGACCAAGGCCATTGAAAACCTCCACCACATTCTTCCCGCTCCATTGCGTACCGTTTATGTTGGCCGTGGCCGTTATAGGAACAACAATAGAATTGCTGCCAGCGGGCACAGTTACCGCAGGGAAGACATAATCGCCTTCTTGTGTCGAGGTGGCTGAATTACCAGCTCCATTAACAGACGCGCCTACGATTGGAGAACCGTTAACGTCGGCTATGGTACCCGCCAACTGGTTGGTGCTGGACGTGGTCGAGCCGCCGTTCCCTCCGCCTCCCGATGGATTCGTGGGCGTAACCGTGCCTGAGGATCCGCTGCCGCATCCCGCGATGAGCAGCGCCAGTGCACACCCTGCACTTACCCTGGTTGCACTTACGCCGAGCCGTCGCGCTCGAACACAGGCATTGAGGTATTTCTTCACTATTCGCTCCCTACCAATAATTCAATATCCAAATTAACCACGGCTACCCAACTACGGCGTGACATTGTCGGTTCCGGTAGCTGAATATCCATCGTGCACTGAATCGTCCTCGGATATAGACGCGACGTCCACAGGCTTAGCACTAAGAGTGATGCCACCCAGTACGCCGTTTATAAACTTCCCGGAATTCTCCGTGCTGTACTTCTTGGCCAGTTCAACGGCCTCGTTAATAACAATTCCAGGGGCGTTCTGCTCCTTAAGAAGCTCATAACATGCTAATCGCAATATGTTTCTATCAACCGCTGCCTGCCGCTCCATCGCCCAGTGCTGAGTTTGGCATTTGATAGCGGCGTCGATCTCGGGAAGGTTTGCATCCACCCCGCGTACCAAGGAATAGCAATACGCCGCCGTACCCAAATAATCCGACAAACACTCTTTAACGGTTTCACCAGCACGAGCAAACTGGCAGCGTTGATTACTCGCCCATTCCGTCTGAATGTCATTCAACACCTGTGCCGCTGTATTTACGGGGGCAGCGAGACAGGAATCAATCCATTTTCGCGCAGTAATCCGCGCCATCTTCCGCACATGAGCGTCCAGTACATTGGCGAACTTTTCACGGAGGTCGTCCACCAGAACCGGTATATAGCTTTGCTCTTTAGGACTGGCGGCAGCCAACATTTCGCCGTTTAAGAGGTCGCTTAGCGATCGATAAGGGAAGAGACGTTTGGCGGATGTAGCAGGAAGTTGAAGCTTCAGCATTCGCTCCATGCGATTTTCGTACCAATACCCTGCGTCTTCGATTACGCGAGCTGCCGCATCGGAAACGCACCAAATACCTGCTTCGGTGATTTCAGCAAGGTATGGTTCGGCAAGATGAGTGGCAATATCCAGCGCGACGTACTCCAATTCGGAACCGCTCGCCCGGCGTGACCCCTTAACCACGAACTCCATCCTGAGGCGGTTAAGCGCCCCGTTCGTAACCTCGTCCAGCGTTGTGTGACCCACATCCTGCTGATATATAATTTTTACCGCCCATTCGCGGGCAACTCGTCGCGACGTGATGTGCAAGCGTCTAATTCCGTCCTTCATAGTAACCCAATTTCAGCGGGTATACTGACTACACAAAATCTGAACTTATCAATGTACTGACGTCTATTGTACTCTATAACCGACCGCAAGGTCGCAACAAGGACACCTTCCCAGCCAATGACCGTCATCACTTCGGAAGCCCACATGCAGCCCGTTAAAGTCCTAGACATCCCGGTCAACTGTACCTCTATGGAAGAGGCTCTCGACAAGATTGCGACCTTCGTAACGAGCGGTGAAAAACATCACGTGATTACGGCGGACTCCTCAATGGCCGTCATGAGTAGGCAGGATGCGCAACTCCGCGATATTATCGAGGCTGCTTCATTGGTTACACCAGACAGCGTAGGGATATTATGGGCGGCGCACCGACTTAACCCCGCTATGCAAGCGCGCGTTTCTGGCGTGGAACTCGTGGAAGAGTTGTGTAAATATTCACCGATTCAAGGTTTCTCGCTCTATTTTCTGGGCGCGTCACCTGGCATTGCACAGCTGGCATGTGAAAAGATGGCAGAACGCTACCCTGGCGCAAAAATGGCAGGAGCCCATCATGGCTTTTTCACCGAAAACGACCTGCCGCAAGTAATTCAGACAATCAACGATGCGAAACCTGATATCCTCTGCGTCGCCATGGGAATACCACGTCAAGAGAAGTGGATCGCTGCAAATAAGCACCTTATCGATGCGTCGGTGTTCATAGGTGTGGGTGGTACGTTCGATGTTCTTAGTGGTACCGTAAAGCGAGCTCCTAAGCTCTTTCAGCGACTCAAACTTGAGTGGCTCTGGCGTGTGCTGGCAAACCCTAAAAAGATCGGTAAGGTCATGATGCTTCCAAAGTTTGTATGGATGGTTGTGAACTCAACCGACGACGGTAGGTCAAGATGAAAACAGGCACGGTCTATCTAATAGGTGCCGGTCCAGGCGACCCTGGGCTAATCACAGTCAAGGGCCGAAGCATTCTAGAGAGAGCCGACATAGTTGTCTACGACCGCCTTGCACATCCTTCACTACTACAGTATGCAAAACCAGATGCCGAGTTGATTTTTGTCGGTAAATCGAGTGCACACCACGCTATGCCCCAAGGCGAAATTAACCGTGTACTCGTTGAACGCGCCTTGTCGGGTAAATCCGTTGCGCGCCTAAAGGGCGGTGACCCATTTGTATTTGGCAGGGGCGGTGAAGAAGCGGAGCACTGCAAGGCGCACGACGTCCCCTTCGTTGTGGTACCCGGTGTCACCTCAGCAATTGCAGCGCCCGCCTATGCAGGCATTCCTGTGACACACCGTGATGCTGCGTCCTCATTCGCAATTATAACCGGCCATGAGCGAGATGACCGTGGTGAGGCGGGTACCAGAGAGGCAGGAGCCGCCGAGGGAAGGCGTAATTGGTCTCATATTGCGCACGCTGGTGATACTCTTATTTTCCTTATGGGCGTAGAGGCATTGACGGAGATCACAGCACGACTGTGTGAAAACGGACGCGCGCCTTCAACGCCGGTAGCGCTTGTTCAGTGGGGAACCTGGCCCGCTCAAAGGGTGGTTGTTGGTACCCTCGAAACGATCGTTGCCGAAGCCAAGTCCAGTGGTATTACTCCTCCTGCAGTATGTGTGGTGGGCGATGTTGTAAATCTCCGGTCAAAATTGCAGTGGTGGGATGATCGCGATTTCTGGCCGCTGTTTGGCAGGCGTATCCTTGTTACACGAGCACGCGAACAGGCCAGCGGACTAGCAGAATCACTTCGCGCCGAGGGTGCAGACCCTGTAGTCTTTCCAACAATTCAGATCACCCCAATTCCAGAGAACGAGTCGCTGGCCAGGGCGGTTTCGAATGTCCGTACTTACGATTGGCTGGTTTTTACTAGTGTTAATGCCGTTGGACCATTCTCCCAGGCACTTGCCGATCACAACCTAGACGCACGCGCACTCGCGGGTTGTAAAATTGCGGCTATAGGTCCTGCAACTGCCGATGTCGTTCGTTCACTACTGGGAATAGTCGCCGATTTTGTTCCATCCAGCGCCGTTGCTGAAAGTCTAGTGGAGGAGTGGCCGCACAAGGATCTTTCGGGTTGCCGCGTGCTGCTGCCGCGTGCCGCTCAAGCGCGTGATGTAATACCCGATGGATTAATTTCGATGGGTGCATCCGTTGACGTGATACCGGCTTACCGCACGGTGCCGCCAGAAACAGAAGCTACTGAACTTCGCAATCTTCTGTTAGCTCGCAAGCTTGACGCACTAACTTTTACGGCATCGTCCACCGTTCACAACTTTGTCGATGCACTACACCTTCAGGCAGAACCGGAACTACTCGACGCTGTTAATTCGGCGACCATAGCGGCAATTGGACCGGTCACCGCTCAGTCACTTCGGGATTATGGCTTGGTACCCTCCATCGTTGCGGGCACACACACAATCCCTGGGCTAGTTGAAGCCCTAAAACAATTCTTCGGAACCAACCATCCGTAGAATTCCGTGGTCTCCCCAGCCGGGAGACCACCGTGCGAATGATCAATCTCTAAAAGCACCAGCGTTGAATGCAGTTTCGTGCGTTTAACCTGAAAGGGCCCCGTCCACATGAAACTCCGCTTGCTCACTGCCATTACTCTTGCGGCTCTCAGTTCTGGCGTTGCACACGCCCAAACCGAACATCCGGCATTTGCGTTTCGGCCAGATATACACGGCTCCAAGGTGGTATTCACCTCGGAGGGTGATCTCTGGCTAGGCGATCTTAAGACCGATACCGCACAACGCATTACCAGCGCGCCCGGCACAGAAACGGCCGCGGTTTTTTCTCCCGATGGTAAGTACCTCGCATTTACTGCGGATTACGACGGTCATTACGATGTTTACATCATGGATGCCGCAGGTGGTACCCCACGGCGGCTCACCTACTCTAGTTTCTCAGCGCAGAGCCTTGGTTGGACTCCGGACAGTAAGTCCGTTCTATTTCGTGCATACGAAGGCACTATGCAACATGACCAACTGTTTACCGTGCCCGCCCTAGGTGGCCAACCGGTACGACTGCCAGTTCCTCAGGGTGAATTTGCTGCGATAGCCCCAGACGGTGTTCACATGGCCTATGTTCCAGTGAGTGCAGATTGGCAGCACTGGTATCACTACGAAGGCGGTGAAGCCGACCACATCTGGCTAACAAACTTACGGTCGCACACGTTTAGAAGATTAACCAATTTTGCCGGCATAAGCACTACACCCGTCTGGTGTGGTGGCAGACTTTACTGTATTTCAGAACTAAATGGTATCGCCAATTTATTTCGCATAAACACCAAAACGGACCACCTTACACAGGTTACCCACTTTACCCACTACGCGGCATCATATCCAGGTTCCGACGGGCAGCGTATCGTCATGGAGCATAACAATACACTGGCAGTCTATAATCCCGCAACGGGCAAAACCACTAACGTGGATTTTAGAATTTATTCTGATCACTTGCACGCTAGGCCATACCTTATTCATCTTCAGAAGTGGATGCACTGGTCGTCGGTCGGTCCAACTGGTAAACGAATCGTCATAGAATCGCGGGGCCAGCTGGTTACGGTACCTGCTGAGCATGGTGTTATGCACCTCGTCGCCCCCCTACCAGGCACACGCTCTTGGTTTCCAGTATGGTCGCCGGATGGAAAAAACATCGCGTTTATCAGTGATCGCAGTGGAAATCAAGAGCTTTGGGTAACAGCAGCTGATGGCAGCGGCGTACCTCGCCAGCTAACCCACGGGCACAAAGGACCGTTTACGCGTCCGGTTTGGGCACCGAACTCTCATTTGCTTCTGCTAGGTGACCGAAGTATGCGTACCTGGCTAGTGGATGCCAATACCGGCAAAACCACGCTGGTTGATCAAGCTGATCGCTCCGGATCTTACAACGATTACAACACAAACTATCACTTTAGTCCCGACAGCAAGTGGCTTACCTACTCATTTACCCTACCAAACTGGCAGTCGGCGGTGTTTTTGTACAACATTTCATCAGGTAAAAAGTGGCAAGTTACCCCCCACGATATGAACTGCTATAATGCTGCGTTTAGCGCAGACGGTAAGTTTCTACTATACGTTGCCGACCGAGATTTTAATCCCTCGCGCATGCGTGGCAGAATCCCTTCGTTCTCAAAGACCGGTCGACCAACGCTGTTGGCCCTGAATAGCAGTGTTGCTTCGCCGTTTCTTGCGCGTGATCAAGAAGAGAACGCAACCCCATCCCCTGCCGCACCTGCAAAAGCCACAGACGTGAAAACCAAGACTGCCGTAGTAAATGTGGAAACAACGGACTTCAAATCTCGGGTTATTGATACTCCCCTTCCTGGTGGCAACTATAATCGGCTCAGACTGGCAAACGGTCGTCTTTATGCCCAGGAAGGTTCGGATCTGGTCACTTTCAACTTAAAAACGCGGAAACAGGTCACCATCGCTCAGGGAATTAGCGGGTTTCAGCTAAGTGCCAACAATAAGAAGATACTTGTCAACCGAAACAACAACCTGCAAATCATAAACGCAGACGCTACTGACACAGTGCCCGCCTCTGCCGGTGCAGTCAACCTGGCGCCATACAGGCTTACGGTCGACCCTCGCGCAGAATGGCGTCAGATCTTTAACGAGTCATGGCGAATAATGCGCGACTTTTACTATGATCCCAACATGGCGGGTCTTAATTGGCCAGCAGTAAAGGCCAAATACACCGCACAGCTTGCAGGAGTGGAGGACCGGGGCGAACTTAACTACATCATCGGCAACATGCTCGCTGAATTAAACACTGGGCACGCATATGTGTTTGGCGGTGACTATCGTACGAGTTCTGCGGACGTACCCAACGGGTTTCTAGGCGGTACGTTCGAAGCGGTTCCCAACACGAACGCAATCAGGATCACGGGGTTGTACCGAAGCGACGGCTACGACCTTACGGTTCGATCGCCCTTGCTTACGCCGGGTCTCAATGTTCACGTTGGCGACTACATACTGGCAGTAAACGGTAACCCCGTTCGTCCTAACGTGCCGCTGCAAGAACTGTTAATAGATACCGCGGGTAAAACCACTGCCGTAACTGTAAACAAGACACCAGACATGGCAGGGTCCCGCACTGTTTATGTAAGGCCGCTAAATGCGGGCCAGGAGCAACTTGCCAAATACTATCACTGGGTACATAGGAACGAGCAGTATGTAAAGGTTCACGGTGGTCCGGACTTTGCCTACGTTCAGATTCCGGACATGGAAAACCGAGGCATGGAGGAATTTGCCAAACACTACTACGCCAATAATCAGCAGGCAAAGGCCATCATATATGACGTACGCAACAATGGCGGAGGCTACATCTCAGGGCAGCTGCTGGTACAGATGAATGCCCGCCCGTTCTCCTACTTCAAACCCAGGTACGGCGCAAGCTGGACAAGGTATGATTTTGGATTTGGTGGATATGCGGCGGCACTTTGCAATCGCTATAGCGGATCTGACGCCGAAGAGTTTTCCGACGCCTTTCAGCGACTGCACATGGGACCCGTCATCGGTACTCGCACATGGGGCGGCGAAGTGGGTAGCGGTGGTGGCTATCATTTCATTGATGGCGGTGAGATCTTCGTGCCAAACTACGGCGAGTGGGTGCCCGGCAAGCATGGTCCCCATTGGGTCATCGAAGGTCATGGCGTGGTGCCCAATATGATCGTAAGGCAGAATCCTGCCGCTGTAATGGCCGGTGACAATCCACAATTAGACGCTGCAATCGCTTACCTAAAGAAGGAGATGCACGATCATCCGTTGCCAGTTCTAGATCATCCCC
>DAIDKH010000012.1 GCA_027450145.1 Chthonomonadaceae bacterium
ACGTCTGCTCCAGCAGTGATCGCATCATGAACCTGTGCCATGGTATCACATTCCACAGTAATCGTCATTGTGTGAGGCGCGTTATTGCGAGCACATGTAACGGCGTTGTTTATAGAGCCACATGCAGCGATGTGATTGTCCTTGATGAGTACCGCGTCGTAAAGACCAAATCGATGGTTATGGCCGCCGCCGCACCTTACTGCATACTTTTCAACAGCACGAAGCCCGGGAGTGGTCTTGCGTGTGTCGACGATCTTGGCCGATGTTCCTACAGTTCGCTCTACGAATGCCCGTGTGAGTGTTGTTACAGCGCTTAACCGTTGGAGGAAATTGAGTGCAACTCGTTCACCGGTTAGAATTGTGCGCGCATCTCCTTCAATCGTACAAATAATTGTACCGGGTTCAAGCCGGTCACCATCGCAACACATGTCATGAACTACAATACCGCTATGCATTTGACTGTAAACTTCATGAACAATTGGCAGGCCAGACAGATAACCAGCGGATCTTGATACCATTAATGCCGAAATGATGATGCCTGTGGGTACAGTTAGTGTGGATGTTATGTCTCCCGTTCCTATATCCTCATTGAGTGCGGTGCGCACCACTCGCAGGATATCGTCTTTGGGGATCCATGTAGGTATCAGCGCACTCAATTGGCCGCCTCCGATGCACGCAGCCTACCAATGATGACCTCGCAGGGTGCGCGATGAAGCAGGGAGTCGACCAGCTTGTCGAAACGGTCATGCCCCTCATGCTCTACAGCGTGATGTGAGGCGCCAAGAAGCACGAGGTCGGCATTGTGACTCTTGATGCTGCCCAGTACTCCATCTACAGCGTCCCGTACGCGCTCAATGTGCTCAGCAGCTGTGCAACCGTGGTTAGCAACAAACTGGCGCGCAATCTGCATTGTCTGTTCCGCCGCCTGCTCTTGTGCCGGCAAAGGAGCATTCAACGGTAAGTCACGAGTGACCTCAAGCAGGTAGACAAGCCGCAGATCGGCGTTTGCCATGTTTGAGTAGCGTGCTGCAAGATCGGCTCCGTAGGTAAGATCGACCTCTGCCATGAGTGGCACCACTACGACCCGCGGTTTTGCACCGGTAGTTTGAGCAACCACCGGTTGATTACCGGCGCGACGATGCATTGATAGCGAGGCACGCGCCGCATCCACAGACTCTGCTATAGGTAGCTGGGACCGTACACCAGGTATTGACTTTAGTACCTGTAAAACATTGGCTGGCAGGTTAGCGACGATAATCCTGGTGTGTGCCGCCTCTATATCCTTCATGGCATCTAAGAAGGTTTTGGCTCCCGCCTCAGAAACCTCCTGCAAGCCGCTGCAGTCGACGATTATGCCCTCGGGAAAGTCGCGCAGCAACATACCAGCGGCAGCTCTAATGGTAAGCCACTGATTCTTGTGCAGCATACCAGATAGAAGCACTACATCCTTCCGAGTTTCAATGATCATGCGATGCTCCATGATGAGAACCGTGTGCAGTTGCCAACACGGGTGGCTCTTCTTCTGTTAGTGAATCGGATGGAGGTGGTTCCACACTCGTTTGCAAATAGTATCGCACATTTGCTACAACTACATCCCGCCTGCTCAACAGCGCAAGCTTCAATCGCGCGGCACTTTGGCCATGTAGAAGTGCGTGCCATGGTTTTGTAGGTACATATTCGGGGATGACAACCGTAACGGTGTGGCCCTGGCGCTCAATGCGAACCGAGTCAAGATATGCCATAAGAGGTTCAATAAGGGTCCTGTACGGCGAATTCAGAATGACGAGCGGAACATCGTCTGCCCAGTGCTCCCAACGTTCCCTCAACATAGGGGTTTTCTCGGGATCTGTACACACGTGTACCGCCCTGCAGTCTGGCGAAAGCGTGCGGGCATATTCCAGTGCCGGCATTACTCCGCGATGCAGTGCAGGCACCAACACCAGAACCGTGTTTGTTGTAGAATCATGAGTGGGAGTGTAATTTGACATGCGAAGCTGATTGGCAACATCCATATAGTGATGGTTTGTCTTCTTAAAGAGGAACACCATAACGATTATGCCAACAACTACGAGCAGATCCGCCGGGGCCTTCTCAATAAGGATGTCGCTTAGAACGGTGAATGTTGCCAGTGCGCCAATGCCGTTGATTAGTGCGCGAACGCGCCAGCCCGAACCCCTAATACGAAACCAGTGCACTACCATGCCAGATTGAGACAATGTAAACGCGGTGAATACGCCAATGGCATAGAGCGGGATAAGAGCATCCACATTGCCATCTTTAATAACGAGAAGGAAGATCGCGGAAGCCCCAAGGATTAGGATGCCGTTGTTGAATACGAGTTTGTCACCCAAATTCGACAGCTGCTTGGGCATAAAACGGTCGCGTGCGAGTATGGACGATAGGCGAGGGAAATCTGCAAAGCTCGTGTTCGCCGCAAGTACAAGGATTGCTGCCGTGAAGAATTGCGTTAAATAGTAGCCAACAGCAGTCGGTCCGGTTTTGCCAAACACTGCACCAGAAATCTGGTCGATTACTGCCGGGGTTTCTGCTGCGCCGTCATAAACAACATGCAGCTTCATCGCAAGCGCCGACACACCTAAGAACACCGTTCCCAAAATTACACCCATCATGATGAGCGTGAGAGCGGCGTTATGAGATTTTGGCTCCTTAAACGCCGGTATGCCGTTACTTACAGCCTCAGTTCCGGTCATTGCGGAACATCCATTGGCAAACGCGCTTAGTAGCACGGCAATGCCGAAGGTTCGCGCGGCTGGTTCCACCGTCCAGGTTTGCACGACGTACTGATAATGGGGGTGCCAATGAAAGCCTGGCAGCAACGGAGCGAGAAATCCTACCGCTATCATCACGTAGCACATGACCACGAAGCCGTAGGTAAAAACTGCAAACAGGCTGCCGGACTCTTTCAAGCCTCGAAGGTTAGCTAACATAAGAACCAGCGTAAACAGGCAACACCACACCACGAGATATCGGGGCTCAAAGAACCTGGGCCCCACGACAGGTAGGTTTTTAAGGTTTTGAACACCGGACGCAATCGAGACAGCCACTGTCAGTATGTAATCAATGAGAAGCGCGGCTGCGGCTATGAGACCAGGATAGGTACCAAGATTGTCCTTGGATACAATGTAGGATCCGCCACCATTTGGATAACCATGTATGGTTTGCCAATAGGAAAATACAACGACAGCCAACAGTGCCACAATGAGGCCAGTGAGCAGCATTGTGTAGTGCTGGTACGCAAGCCGGTTTTTGACTTCCCAAAGCCCAACGCCACCTATTGTAGACATGCCGAGGAACAGAATGATTTCCTGAGTTGCGTATGCCACCGAGGAGATTGCGTCGGATGCAAAAACGGGTAGTGCGAGAAACTTGGACAGAAGGGTGTGTTCCATTTTCTCGCTGGATAGTGGCTGGCCTATAACGCAGGTACGGGCCCAGGTAAGTACTCTACGAAGAAGCCGTCGGTCCTCCGCTTTTACCGGAGCGAGAGGCATCCTAGACTGGCCGTTGGGCGGCGGAGTTTGATCCATTGTAAATGCACTCCAGTTAATATGGCAGACCGGTAGGTCATAGTGCGACAATGGCCCTACCGGTCGAAGAAAAGTATACCACGCTTAAGATGGCTTATTATTGCGCAAAATGGCAAAAATAGCGTACTGTGTCGTGATTTGTCTGAATGCCAATCTTTGGAGTTATTCCTGGCACGAAGTGAACGTAAACGAATACAGACCAAATCCTTGTGCCTGCGGAATAAGTGTGAGAACGTGCGATCCATACTTTGCCAAATGTGTGAGGACATACATTCTGGGAGTATCCACCAGAACATAGCTCTGACCAGTAGGAGTGTAACGAATGTCGGCGCCCTTGTCCGCAGGCGGAATTGGTTTGCCGTCTTGCAAGACCACTACGCGCAACGGTTGACCTAGCTCTGGTTTTATTACGGCATTTGCTGTGAGTGCGTGGTAACGCAACATAATTGCATTGGGTTGACCCGGAACTTGAACTCCTTCCCGAAGAGATTCAGTCTCCTCCACCCAGTTACCCACGGGGTATACGATCCCGTCCTGCAGCGAACTTGTAGGTGCAGCGATTTGGAGGTGGGTACCCGGTACCCAATTCGAAACCCCAGATATCACGCCTTCTTGAAACCCACGACCGCCGCAATATGTCTCGGCTGTCATAGGATAACACACTGAACCAGGTGAATCAGCGCTGTGTACTGGTGCCATCACTGGTGGGAACTTAAGGTTAGGATGGACTTGCTTTAGCAGTTCCTGAATTGTCTTTTCCGTCCTACCATATCCACCTTCGCCTTCGTGATCTTCGACCACCTCACCGTTTGCATCGACTAGATAGTCGCGCGGCCAAACGCCTTCTGCGCCCTGCCAGGCCTGCCAGTTGCGGTAGTTACTGTCGACAAGTACGGGCCAGGTTATACCAAGTCGAGGGAGCGCCGCAACTACATTCGCTCGTTTGTGTGCAAACTTAAATTCCGGAGTGTGGATACCTATGATTACGAGACCGTCTTTCGCATAGCGACGATTCCATTCCTGCAGGTACGGAAGCGTCCGCAAGCAGTTGACGCACGTGTACTCCCAAAAATCGATCAACACCACTTTGTGCTCTTTAGTGAGTTGAGTCATACTCAACGCTTTGCCGTTCGTATTCAGCCAATCGCTGGTCGAACCGTACAACCGCGGAGCGGGCACGGGATAATTATTTGATGCCAAAGCTGCCGGGGCGCTGTCTATGGGTGCTGTTGCGGAGGCCCGTGGCGCATTAGTAATTGCAAGTACTGCAAACGCCGCAGCGGCAACAAAAGCAATAATTATTAGTAGGCGTGAACGCATTGCATTAGTCTCCTTATGAAGTCATACTTACCCATATACGGTTGGCTGTCGGTAAATATTGGCAATGGAAATTGACCAATCACCTTTACGCGCAGGGGGCTATATGCCATTATGGTACAAATATTCTAGCAAGCAGACGGAGGCTGGATTTTCAGGAGGTCGAAAATATGAAGATGAAGCGGTTGGGACGTACAGGTCTACACGTCAGCGAGATCTGTTTAGGAACTATGACATTCGGTAAGCAGGCCGATGAGTCGGTTGCATTCAGAATTATGGATACCGCTGCGGCAGGCGGCGTCAACTTCATTGACACCGCGGACGTTTATCCGGTTCCGGTCGCGGCTGACACAAGGGGTCGTACAGAGGAAATCGTGGGTAAATGGTTGAAGGGGCGGCGTGACAATTTCATTCTGGCGACGAAGTGTCGAGCGGAGATGGGGCCATTACCCTGGAATGGCGGACTTTCACGCAAGCACATCTTGCAGGCCGTGGAAGATAGCCTGCGAAGGCTTCAAACAGATTATATAGATCTGTATCAGACGCACTCTCCGGATACCGACACGCCCATTGACGAAACACTTGCCGCACTTGACGTGCTTGTTAAGAGTGGCAAAGTGCGTTACATAGGGTGCTCAAATTACGGTACGTGGCGGTTAGCTGAGGCGTTGTGGACGAGTGACAAACTGGGTCTCACCCGTTATGACTGTGTTCAACCACGCTACAATCTGTTGTTCCGCCAGATCGAAGATGAACTGCTAACTTTGTGCAAAGAGCAGGGCGTTGGAGTAATTGCGTACAACCCCCTTGCTGGCGGGTTTTTAACGGGCAAGTTTAAGAAAGATGCCCCGCCTGAGACTGGTTCACGCTTTGACCTTATGAAAGAGGGTAATAGCTTGTACCATGAACGTTACTGGAAGGATGCACAGTTTAACGCGGTTGAAAAACTCGCAAACCATTTTGAGAACAGGAATATTAACCTTGCTCAGGCAGCTATTGCATGGGTTTTGCAGAATCAAGTGGTTACCTCGGCTATAGTGGGTGCTAGCAAACCAGAACAACTCGCAGCAACCCTGCCTTCCGTAAGTCTAATACTTACGAAGGAAGATCTAGAGGTGTGCAACGCTGCCTGGTATAGTATCCCTCGGCCGATGGATCCTACGGTTGCTCTACGGTAACAGCTCCTGACATCGACCGGATGGCTGGTTTCGTTATGCCATTCGCTGTGACAATCGGGCGCTAAGGTTTGATCACCTGCCCCAAATTCCACGGTAGCAGCCTTGTAAGATCTGTTGGTTTCCTGTGAACCGAAGGGTCTATCGGGCTGCACCGTCGGCATTTAGCTTGAACGCAGTCATCATAGATAATTACAGATGCAATGGATCGCGTGCAGGACAACAGGTGGCTAAAACTATGAAGCGGTTGGTTATTACTAACAGACGCGCGGGATTTGCCAAGGTCAAACGATATTTAGGCCTTTACTCTGCTCTACTGCACTAGACCAAAGATCGCGTACCACATCTACCGCAGAGAGAATCTCTGTTACAAAACTAACGCCCGTTCCTGCGTAACAGCACATTGCCTCTACATCTCCGTTCATACCTTCCATCGGTGCAGTGTCCTCGTAACGAAATATAGGACATCCACCTTGGGTTGTCGCAATAATCTCGTTTTTACCGGGCCGCGACTCGCCACTTGCATACCCCGATGCCTCCCATGCTTCAAATGTACTGTTACGGAGTACCCGGTGTGGCGCCATTGGCCATCCAACATCAAAGCAACCAGTTAGTACTGTCTTATCCGCAGTGGCCTCTACAAGTAACTTACGATAGTCGTTGTGAGCTCTACTCTCCGTCGTGGCCACAAATCTTGTCCCCATCATAACCGCATCGGCCCCCAGGCCCAGAAATTTCGCAATTTGCGCGCCACTAGCAATTCCACCCGAGGCAACCACCGGTATGTCACCAGAAATCTCCAGGATTTGAGGTAGAAGAGTCTGCAATTGCGTGGATGACTGCACGTGGCCGCCGGCTTCACATCCCTGCACCACGAGAAAATCTACTCCATCTTGCAGCGCAATGTCAGCTCCTTTGGCCGAGCCTACGGCGACGCCAGCAAGCGCTCCTGAGTTTTGAACAGTCTTCACGAGACCCGCAGGTTGCCCCCAGGAAAACGAAACTATAGGTGCACCAGCATCTAACACGGCGCTTAATGATTGTGGTGGGAATGCCAGTGCAAAATTAACCATGAAAGGCTGCGCGGTTTCATTGCGTACATTATGAACCGCGAGGACAGCGTCCTCAATCGATGTCCAGGTTAGGCCCATAGATCCCATGCCGCCTGCGCTACTCACTGCGATACATAGTCTCGAGCCGGCAATTGAACCGGTTGGCGCCTGCCAAATTGGAATAGGACGCTGCAATAGAGGATGCATTATTTAGAACCGCCCAATATCGATCTCAATCTAGCCCAAGTGAGCGCGATAATTCCAGTGTGGTGCCCACCGGTATTATGCGCCGGGGTCGGAATCTTGGCCGCGATATGCGCGCTATTTAGATCGGTTGGCACTAGTTCGTCAAACTCTTCCAGCATCTGGTGAGTGTTTAACGGGTGGGCAGTCACAAAATGTTGCGGGCCTACCATACACAGCTTTAGCACCATATGATTACATGCCTTTAACCTGGCTGCAAACTGTGAACGCTCGTATTGGCGCCATTCGTCATACCTATAACTACGCTCACTGAACGTACCTCGAAGTGTCAGGATATACGACGCAGCGGCCTTTGCGCGCTGGGCTGGAAGAGCGAGAATAAGCTGCTGTTCTCTAGCAATTTCCTGTTGAAGCTGTGCCCATTCAGGAAGCACGCCGGCGTTTTTCAGCAGTTTTACAGCGGCGCGTTGTGCAGGCGGAACCAAGGAGTCGTCAAGTAATCGAATGGGCTTTCCCATTCCCGGCAGATTATCGAATTGGCCTTCGTCCAATGCTTCGCGAATCCGGTTTTCAGCAATTCGTCTGACACCGTCCAAGTTTTGCACTATTGATCAGCTCTCCAATCCGTAGTACGCTATCTATCTAACAAATTGCTTGCCAGCAACGTTAGGCCAGTTAGTTCACCATACGAGCACCAAATTGTATTGCGCCAGGCGAACTGCCCGTAAAGACGCGTGGTTGTCGTCCAGTCTCTTGTTCATACGCGCTACAAATCTCCAGGATTGCCGCGTCTGCCGGCGGAAAATCGGCCCGAGTCAAAAGTGCAACCGTGCCTCCAGATCCACCTCCAGTTATCCTGGCGCCGTATAGTCCCTTCGCCTTACCGTGAGTCTCTGCAAGCTTAACTAACAGGTCTGTTTCCGGGGAACCAAGGTTGAGCCGTGACGAATAGGACTCATGTGATCGAAGCATTAGTGCACCGGCTTCACTCAAAAGATACTCATCGGGGCCGGCATCGGTATTGCTTGAGTGGTTCTCTTCATGATGCATCGTTGCGAGGTGCATCAGTGCGATGAATGAACGGGCTCTTTCGTTGTCAAGGATAGGATGCTCGGTGCAAGAACGAGGATGATATGTTTCGTCTGGATCAACCGAGGTTACTGTGTCCGGAAGCAGTCCGTATTCCTGTTGATACTGGCGACCGGTTAATGTTTCAGGGATAAGATCGCGGTATGCCTTGAATTCATCTGCGCTCATGCGGCAAAGGTAGTTGTCAAGCAGTTGTCCGCCACTTTCCAATTGAATGATTTTTAAGCCCATGAATGCGCCTACTCTGGCCCTAGTATAATGTCCGCCACCGACTGCGTGCTTAACACGAGAATCGATACCGACAAATCTCCATCCAGGCGGCGCTGGTTGATTGCCCATAAGGTCGTGTGGTTGACACCGCATGGTCAGAAGTGTGTTCTCTCGGCCCAGTGCGGAGGTCACCTGGTCCATAATTCCGCATGGAGCGCCAACCACCTGGTTCTCCACACGTTGGCACCATGCGGCTAAGGTTAGGTCACTGGGCTTTATACCGGCGGCCTCGCTAAGGGCGTGCATGGTTGCAACCTCAAGGGCAGCAGATGAGGAAATGCCTGCACCAGAAGGAACAGCACTCGAGATGAGGATGTTGGCGCCTACGGTTCCCAGCCGCTCATCGGCTCGGCCCTGGTTCATTTTGGTATAAGCGTTTAGCATGACGTAGAAGCAACCCAAAACGTACGAGGCCCAGCGTTGATCCTGGTTTTTTTGCAGGATCGCGCGTACCTCTTCAAGGGGTCTGGGATGCCGATCCTGAGTTACGAAGTCTCCGACCCGAAAATGAGCTTCCGGTACAACAAGCTCCATTTCAGGTGTTTCCGACCTCACAATAAATTTGTCGTCATGTCTCCATTGCCATGCCGCAAATGCCGCACATGCCAACGGCATCTCCAGAACGATGCTTCCAGAATAATCCGCGACTCCTCCCATCACGTCGAGTCTCCCCGGGGCCCGCGCGCCAAAAATGGGAACATCTGGCGCAAAAAAGGATGGCTTCCGAGTGACAACGTGATGAACAAACTGCTGCCATTGCACTTCCGCGGCAACGGGTTGAATAAAACCATAATCTCCGTGGGTCATGGGGTACGTGTCTCCTAAGCGTATTCTATCCTGCCAGCATAGGGGTTGTCAATCTAATAGAGCGAGGGTTTAATAATATTATTTACAAAACAGCGTTTTAGATCTATTCTCCCCTTGTGTATCATGAATTTTCTAAAAGGTTGGCAGCGGCTAGTTCACTCGTGTGTCGTGATTACGCACGGCAGCAGATGTAATCTAGCTTCATGATAACGATGAAACTGCGGCGGAAATTCGGTTTGCCGCAAAGGGGTGGTAGGGTACAATTATTTGCCGTCTGCAGTTGGTTGCTTCCCAGGACCTCGTCCAGCACCGTGACCTCATTGTGCTACCTTCTCTACCACCACTTGCCATATATACAGTGAGAATGTACGCCCTGGTAGAGCAACCTGGCGGGACTCGATGGAGGCGATGTGAGTGTGGCGCAGCATCACATTTCGTCGTATGGATGTGAATGAGCGCAGCCAGATATCTATGCAGACGTTGTTCAGAGGAAGGTCTAAGATAGTGTCTAACCGTGTCCTGTATGTCGACCACACTTCCATGTTGGGAGGTGGCGAGATAGCGTTGTTTAATCTGACTACAGGGTTAAACAGAGAAGAATTCGAACCCGTAGTGGTGCTCTTTGAAACGGGAAAACTATGGGACAAGCTTGTTGCGCAAGGTATTGATGTTCGGCTGTTTACCATAAAATCCACGGTAAAATCAGCACGTAAGGATCAGTTGGGGATACGTTCACTTCTCAGGTTTAGGGATATCATCGCAGTTGTATCATCCATTGTGAGCCTGTCAAAACTCATCCGGGAGATCAACCCGAAAATTGTACATTGCAATAATCTCAAATCAAATCTCATAGGCGGGGTGGCCGGCAGATTAGCACGAAAGAAGGTAATTTGGCATATCCGCGATCGTTACGAAAGTGACTACTTGCCGATGTCTGTGGTGAAGGTGCTGCGAATACTTGCCAGGTACGTACCGCATGCCGTGGTGGCGAATTCCCAGAGCACCTTAGACACAGTGAAATTACCGGCTGGCAAACCATCTTTTGTAATATATAGTGGAATAAGACTACCAGCTGAACGTCCAGACAGGCCGTTTAACTCACCAGTGCGTGTTGGTATGGTAGGTAGAATTGCCCCGTGGAAGGGGCAGCACATCTTCCTGGAGGCCGCTGCAGTAGTTCTGAAGCGGTTTCCTGACGTGGAGTTTGTAGTGATAGGTGCGGCGCTGTTCGGTGAGGATGAATACACCAACAGAGTTAAGCAACGGTCAAACCAACCAGACTTGTCTGGTAAGGTGCTTTGGGAAGGGTTCCGCGACGACGTTATAGACGCCATCGATTCGTTGGACATTGTGGTGCATGCCAGCATAACGGCCGAGCCATTCGGGCAGGTTGTGGTAGAGGGCATGGCGATGAAGAAGCCCGTCATTGCCACTGCGGGCGGCGGAGTTTTGGAGATCATTCAGGATCAACAGAACGGGTTCCTTGTGCCGATGAATGATATGCAGGCGATGGCAGAGGCTATTTGTAGGGTATTGTCTCAGCCTGAGACGAGCGTGGATATGGGGCGTAAAGCCAGACAGCGGGTAATCGATTGCTTTACCACCGAAATAAGCGTTGCTAAGGCGTGCGAGGTTTATAGGGCACTTCTGAAATCGCAATGAGTGCGGTTACCCTTCACTAGGTCACAACTTGCCTATTCATAGTGCAAACATTGAGGTATGTTGCCCAAATCACCAAAACTATCAGTTTCTCCGTGATAACTCCCGTCAGGTCAGGTATAATATTTTAAATTGTTTTATTGACGAGGTGCGAATCAAAGTAAAGTTACTGTATTAATAATTTGCGGAACGAACCAAGCATTTTGTCTGTTAGAATGTATCAAGCGTGAGCATGTTTTTAGTGGCTGTAATTACAGTACTCACACATGGTTGTATCATTGTTTTACATCGTTCGTTGGTTAGGTGCAAGTTACGTTCGGAATTATTTTTTAACATTATTCTTAGCATTTAACGGAGTCTACTGTGGCTGCAACGGTGCTGTTCATTGATCATACCGCCAAATTAGGTGGCGGTGAAATCTTCTTGCTTAATCTATTGCCACTATTGGCACGTGAGGTTAGGCCAATCGTGCTACTATTCGATGACGGTCCATTACGACATGAACTGGAACGTCGCAACATTGAAGTGAAGGTGTTTAGGGCATCTGGCGCCGTAGTGAACTCTACGCGCGATTCAGTGTCACACTTTTCGGGAGATACGCTTCAACGCGGCTTATCTGCCGTCAAGATGAGTTTGCAATTAGCCCGTGTAATTTCGTCTCTTAAGCCGGATGTTGTACATACGAACAATTTGAAGGCGTGCCTTATTGGCGGGGTAGCTACACAGTTGGCAGGCAAGCCGCTGGTATGGCACATACACGACCGCATTTCCGAGGACTATTTGCCAATGAAGTTGGTTAGAGTTGTGCGGATGATGGCTCGACTGATGCCGCATGCGGTTATCGCCAACTCCCTTGCCACCCAGGCAACACTTCGTATGCAGCGCAGCAAGCTTACTCGGGTCATTTATCCTGGAGTCAACGTGCAAGGGGCCGTGCGGAAACCTGCACGCTCTCAACCAATAAAAATTGGGATTGTGGGCCGACTCAGCGAATGGAAGGGGCAGCACATCTTTTTAGAGATTGCCGCTGATGTGTTGAAGGAATATCCACGAACCGAATGGGTGATTGTGGGGGCGGCACTCTTTGGCGAGGATGATTACAGCGATCAGCTTAAGGCTCGTGCTGCTCAATCAGACCTACGCGGGCACGTTGTTTTTCGAGGTTTTCAGAGTGATGTCGTAGCCGAAATGCAAAATCTCGACATTATCATGCATTGTTCAACCTCACCAGAGCCATTCGGACAGGTTATTACCGAAGCCATGGCCTTACAGAAGCCTGTAATCGCAACTCGCGCGGGTGGTGTTCTCGAGATCATTGAAGACGGGAAGAGCGGTCTTCTCGTCGAGATGGGCAATGTAAATGCTGCCAGTGAGCTCGTTAAAATGCTAATTGAAAAGCCGCTGGTTGCAAAGGTGCTCGGCGAAAACGGTAGGAAGAGAGTAATCGAGCACTTTACTATCGAGGCGTCGGCCGAAGCGACGCTTGCGTTATACTCAGACATTCTTGGTTACGACCGCCCCCATAATGATGGAGGCGCGGATTCGAACCGGGTTGAAGAGAACAAACCAAGGTCGGCTACCAGCTAGCAGCGTCTATTCTGTAGCCGATGGGGTAGGTGAGGGTATCACAGACGACCTCGCCTCATATTCTCGTAGATAGTCTCTTCCCAGTTGCAGCATGCAAATTACGATGCTGGCAAAGATGGAGAGCACCAGGATACGGACGATTCCGGGTGCGCCACTCGCTGGGACGAGTGCGCTGTCAACGACCGTCACGCGGCTACGACCAGAAACCGTGCTAAGCTTAACATCTACGTATCTAGTGAGTGTTTCCTTCAGCCTGCCAAATTGAAGCTCTTGATCCGCCTTTAATTGCGACATCTGAAATGCAAGGTCGCGTTGTGCTGGTAAACGGCGTGCAGTCGCTTTGATTGAATTGGTAATGGCAGTTAGCTTTGCTCGCAGCGATGCTATATTGGCCGACATCGTAACATTGTCTGTGGTGTAGTACTGCCGATATGCAGTCTCCTGGCGTGCCAACGCCGCCTCGGCCGCATTGAGGCGAGCCGCTGCCCGCACTACGAGAGGATTCTTATTAGCTAGCATTTCCACCTGTGTTAATTCGTGGAACTGCAACTGGGCTTGGCTTAGCCGTTCGCGCTCAGCCTGTAGAAACGGATCTTCTAATGGTAAGTGGTTAATTTCAGTCAACTGCCGGTGGATGCCGCTGGCTTTGTCCGCTTGAGCGGCCAGCGCAGCCTGAAGATCGGCATCTGTAGCGGCGGCATCCTGATAAAATTGTGCAAGGTTTGCCGTGGCAGAAGTATCAGGTGATGTTCGAGGGTCGTAAGACCTTAGACCATTCGTGAAGTTCAGTATATTGTTTGAAGCAGTGTCGTAGTCCCGTCGGGCTAAAGCGAGCTCGTGCTTTGCGCTACGTTGAATAACGCTGTCACGTGTATTGTCGTATTCACTGTAGTAATCTGCCAGAGCTTTAGTGTATGCATTGGCACATTCGGCACTAAGATCCCGAATCTCCTTCTTGCGACCACCGGTCCCGGGTCTCATCAGCGGTGGACCGGGTAGAGTTACCGTTACCTCAAGGAGGCCGGTTGTACTATTTTCTTCGGCTTTTATTCCCTTCGTTAACAATCCTGCTGCTGCGAGTAAATTTGGTAGTGCATAGTCGCGCTGGACGGGCACCCGTTTTGCAACCATTTCCGCCAGTCGTCGGCTCTCCAAGAGCCCGATAACCTTTGAGTCTGCGGACTGTCCCGTCAACATGGCTAACGGGGACGAAGCATCTGCCGGTGCACTGCTTTGCAGTGACATCGTAGCAGTTGCGCTGTATTTTTGCGATTGAACTAGAACCTGAAGTGCCACGCAGGCAAGTACAACTCCCGGTGCGAGTACTAACCAGGTTTTCGTCCTCTTCCGTATGAGTCTAAGCAACATACCAGTGTCTAGCGCAAGATCACTGTCCGGTGAAATTTTTTCCATATCCTCTAATTTAACTCCGTAAAGATCACCATGTTTAGAGCCGGAAGGCTCCTGTGACTAGACGGAACAGAATTGCACCGTTGGTGAGAGATTGCATGAATGTTTGTATGTCGCTTGTGTGGTTAGTCAGCCTTTGGACCATAACCCGTGTGGGAACATAGATTACGTCTCCAGCCTGAATGCCACCAGCCTTCCTAATGGGTGATAGTGCCCCGTTGGCTCGAATTACCACGATGTGCTGCATGTCAATATCTGGTGTAGCCCCGCCGGTACTAGTAATGTAGTAATCAAGCTGCGCGCCTGGTTTCCACAGCACGGCTCTTGGATTCACCACCGCGCCTAACACCAACACAGTGGTAGGTGTGGATGGCACTGTCAACCTGTCTCCATCCTTCAGAAGAATATCGCTGCTACTCCCAGGCTCTTTAATGGCTTGAGTTAGGTTGATAGCAATGTTGCCGCTAGGCAAAAGGTCGTTAGAGGTGAACTGGCGGGCCATAGTAACAAGGGAATGCTTCGCAAGATCTGCGGCTAGTATGGCTGCAGCAGGGTTGTTGAGCCCAGCTGACGATACTGGTCCACCCAATGCGATAAGCGAATTGTTGTTGACCGCACTGTCCGATGATCGGATGCGCTCCAGATCGGAGAGCGCGAGCGCCCGTTCATACTCGGATTTACTGTAGACCTGATCGAGATCATTAACAATATTTGCAAGTTGCGTTTGCTCCGGTGAGCCTAGCTTTACAGGATCTCGGTGGAATTGTGCACCTTCAGCGAAAGCATTGGATCGCAGGCCGCCCGCCATTTTCACGACCTGGCTTAGTCGCGTATTCGGTGCAATAAAGTAGGGCCCTGGATGTTCGACCTCGCCGGTGATCGTTACTACGCGGGGATGATCGACAAATCCAGACTTACCGTCTACAAGGACCACATCACCATCCTGAAGGCGCACGTCCCGTCCTTGTACCGCCGTGTGCGCAGAATTGAACGTAACAGTAATGGAGGATGCAGGTGGAGTAGTAAGAGATGCATGTTCAAATTCGCGTGAATGGGCAATCTGCACCGTCGTTCCTGCATTGGGAGTGAACCCGCCGGCAAGCTTTAGCAAGTCGCTGAGACGCATTCCAGATCCACGATCGTACTGACCAGGTGAAATTACATCTCCCTCAATAGTTACTCTGTGATCCGGTATGAACTGTGTTTGCGCGTTAGTGTAAACTGCCACAATGTCGTTGTCGTGCAACAAGAAGTCGTTGGAAGAACCCTCATGTTCAATATCAGAGGTGGCTGCGTATTGATAGGTTTTGGTACCATTGCCGTGTTGGTGTTCAACTACCACCATATCTGCGTTGGGCAGTGGACCACCCGCACGCAGGAGGAGATCGCTTACTCGAGTGTTGTTGTCGTAGGTGTAAATGCCTGGGTGCTGCACGGCGCCTCGCAACGTAACCTTCCCGGTACCAATGAACCTGGCGTCTTCCTGACTGTACACTCTTAGCTCATCCCATCGACTAACTTTAACGTCGTATTTGGGGTCGCCTTTCATGGCAAGTGCGAGGTCAATAGGGATCAGTGTTCGAACACCATTTGGTCCCCAGCGGTAAAGTGCCGCCCGACCCATGTAGGCCTCCGGCAGCGGTTCACGGGCGTCACGAAGAAGGTCTGCGACGGTCATTCCCTTAGTTACGGCGTAATCGCCTGGTTGAGTGACAGCCCCAGAAACAGTCACCATATTCTGCACAGTAGACTTAATGCGCAGAATGCGGATAATGTCCCCGTCATACAGCGGTGTTGCAGCAGCGACTGACGACGCAATATCAAGCGTCTTGATGATATGGGCTCGGCCCGGCGCAAGTGTGGAAAGCTCCACAGTTGTAGAAGCATCCGCGGCCCGTGGTCCACCCGCAACCTTAATTGCTTCCGCAAGAGTTTCACCTGCCGTCAACTCATAGATTGCTGGTGTGTGTACGGCGCCCTCTATGGAGACTCGTGATTGAGCATAGGGTACGTACAGCACGTCACCTGGCTGCAAATTGATGTCTGGCGCATACGTGCCATGAAGCCGAGGTACTGCCGCACCCGCAAGCATGTAATAGAAGTCGAGGTGCAGTGTGGCACCGTTACGGCGGACTTGAATGTCGCGCAATGAGCCGTCGCGGGTTGGGCCGCCCGCAGCATACAGTACGTTGAATGCAGTCGCAACAGCCGGCACCACGTATGTACCAGGAACCTGAACCTGACCAGCTACCGTGATAGAGATGGTATGCAATTCATGCAACGTTACGGTTACCGAAACATTTCTAAAATCGCGCGACAGCCGCTCTTTAATAACGCGCTCGGCCTGTGTAAGCGTTAAACCAGCAACATTCACAACTCCGTGGGAGTTGAGCTGAATTCTACCAGACGATTGCACCGTCGTACTGATCTCGCGAGGCTCCATTGCAGGGTTGGAATAATGGATTACAAGCTGATCGCCACCGGTAAGTCGGTAACTTGCAGGCGCGTTGGCGGCCACATTGAATGCCATCTGCTGGTACGGCGTTATGATGCCTTTAAAGGCGCTTTGAGTTGATGGCGAGGTTTCCCTGGTTGGCTGCATGCCAGCAGGAGCATATGGATAGCCATAGGGATAATAGACTGGATTGTTATTATCGTATGGATACGAAGTTGTGGGCTGTTGTGCATTTACTGGCACTCCCACAGTGGCGGCTGGGTTAGCCACACCGCCGGCAGGTGGCACATAGCCCGGAGGTGGTAGAACCAATGGCTTGGTGGAGGAACTGGATTTGACTGGCACCTGCCCAGTCGGACTATTGGTTTCGCCTTTTTTGTTGGAATTCGCCATAAGGGCGCGATACTGAGCACTCACGTAGGCTCTAGCAGGTGCAAAAAACGAGTAACCAAATAGGTGAAGTTGGGCGGCCGACGAAATAGTACGATTGGTATTCCCGTTCATGTTTGGTGCAGCTGGTGTGGCGTCAGCGGTGACCTCCTTAATGGGGCCACCTGCCTGCAATGTACGCTGTGGGATGGGCTCCACTAAAGGGTTTGACTGTTGTGCCAATGAAGTCTGCGTGGTAAAGGCACCGCTAACTGCCGCCGCAATAAGGATGCCTATGCACGCGGTTTTATATCGCTTATTTTGCTGCCATGAAAACATGCTGAAAGCTGCTCCACCGTTGGTTATATGCCTGCACACCCTACGTGACCGATGTCGATGTGGCAGGTGAAGAGATTACAATCCGAAGTGGGGCGGATCTGCTGAGCCGCCCCGAGTGAATGCAAGAGGATACTCCCTAAAAACTAGTTAGAGTCCTGCTGCACCGGCGGTGCGGGCAAGTTCTTCTGCAGGTTGTTAACGAGTTTTGCCTGCTTCTGAAGCTCTTCATTGAACTGGCCAATGATCATGTTCTCACGCTGCCGCAACGCCGTTGTACGCTGGTCGTGAGTAAGTTCATTGCCTAACTTGGTAACCAGGATGAGGTGATAGCCGTAATGGGACCGTACTGGTTCACTCACAACGCCTTTTTTAAGTGCAAACACGGCTTTGTCGAATGAGGGCGTCATCATACCACGCATGAACACCCCAAGGTCACCGCCCTGAGTTTTGGTTGAGTCTGTCCCATATTTGGCAGCCGCAGCGGCAAATGTCATCTTGCCTGATACGATTTCTTGACGAATGGCCTTAATCTTGGTAAGTGCTTCAGCATCCTTTTGCTTGGCCGCTGCGGTAGGATTGGGGCCCAGGGGCGCAGCCGGAATAAGGATGTGGCTTGCTTGCAGGAAGTCGGAATCACCAATTGGGTGACCCTGCAGCTGTGCGATATGCTGGTCCAACAGGGCAGTTAGCTCAGCAACCGGCTTGAACAGGCTCTCTAATTTAGCCTCGCTGAGGTGTCGTTGAGCAAGGAACTGTTCGTTGGTTACGCCTGGCGGGATTTGTCCGCCCTTTCGCATGGCGGCTAACCTTTCGGAAACAATTTCCTGGACCTGCGCAGGAGTGATGGTGATGTTGGCCTTCTGCGCGGCTGTCTTAACCATATCGCGCTCGAGTAGCGACTCGAGTACCTCGCTCATTGCAGGTGGCGGGTTGCTGCGAAGCTGCTGAAATGCCTCGTCTTTTGTAATTGTTACGGTGCCCGTAGCATTCGGAGCCAGTAGTTGACCTGACACGTAAGGGCCGACGGTTTGGGATATAAATGCATCGAACTCGGATGGGTTCGTTCGCTGAATATATGCAAATAGATCATCCCATGTAACTTTGGTATCGTAAACGGAACCAACGACGTCCGTGCCAGATGGCGGTGCCACTTTTGTGGGCGAAGTAACGGCTGTACCTGGCGCCGTTGGGGGTGCGGCATTCTGCGCGGCGGCCACCAACGGCAAACTGAGGCACACTACTGCAGCAGTTAGGGCTGGCAGCGGGAACCTTTTCATCTAGGCAATGCTCCTTTCGGATGGCTATAACGACCATCACTTTGCACGTGGCTAACCCTATGACATTCGATTTTGGGAGCCACGACCAATATGGTAGTAATCTTTAAGATCCTGTTGAAGTTCTGATGAGAATGCATCGGTTCGAGCGGCTGCATACTCAAAATCCCGCACGTTGGGGTGATATTCTTCTGCATCCAACAAGCAGGTATCATACTTAAGAAAGGCACTGTTGCTCGGCACGGCATTTTCCAGTCTGGTTCCCGCTACCAATGCGGTTGCCAGTGTCCACATACGCGTTACCGTTGCAAGATTGTACCCTCCACCGCCCAACACCACTAATGGTTTGCCTTGGTTGATTGTATCTTGCACGGCTTTCAGCCATCCCTGGGCTGAAAGCATAAGGTGCGCAAGCGGATCGTGGGCATGTGCATCAGCGCCCATTTGTAGAACAATCACCTCTGGATTATAGTCACGAAGTATTGGTACTGCCGCTAATCGCCACGCCTTTAGCCAAATCTCATCATTCGCGTTTGCTGCAATGTTAATGTTTACACTAGCACCCTCTCCTTCGCCAGCGCCAATTTCAGACGATGACCCTGTACCGGGATAGAGAGTTCGTCCATTTTCATGAATGGACAGAGTTAATACAGAAGGATCAGAATAAAAAAGTTCCTGCACACCATCACCGTGATGAACATCAATATCAACGTATGCGATTCGTCGGTATTTTCGCTGCAGACGGTGGATAGCGGCCGCACAATCATTCAGGACGCAGAAACCGGCGGCTCTGCCTGCATGAGCATGGTGTAATCCACCCGATATATTCACTGCCGCTGGTTCTCCATCAATTACCGCCTGGGCCGCATCCAAGGAAGCGCCTGTATAGAGCAATGAAGCCGAATATATCCCTTCGAATAGGGGATTATCCGTCGTCATGAGGCCATATTTACGCACATCTAGCCGTGCCTGTCCACTCTCACAGGTCTGCAGGGCGGCGAGGAAATCTGGTGTGTGAATGCCCTTCAACTCATCCTCAGCTGCTGGATTTGGTGCGCAAAGGGATAACGAGCGACCGAACAAGCCATAGTCCGTTAGCAGGTCCTTCACCATTCTAAGCCGCTCTGGCTTCATAGGGTGTGAGGGACCCATATTGTACTGAAGCATTTGGTCGGTGTAAAAGAACGGGATGGCGCTCATGGCATATCATCTCGCATACCCGTATTAGTGGGTATGGTAAGGCGGCTAGACCCTGAGAAGCGAATACCCTGAAAATCGATGTACATTCTGCCGATATTTAAAACGCGGAATTGAATAGGTTGTGTGTGCACAAAAAAGAGTATACCGGCAAAATTAAATAGAGCGTGAGAGTCCAGGTGAATTTCACCAGGATAAACTAATGCGGTGCTGCTACCAAATACAATTTAGCGGCACCGCATTAATTCCCACTTCGGTTGCGTTAATGATTAATCGTAGTGTAACAGCGAGCACAACGGATACTTTTCGAGTGCCTTTCGCCCTTCCAGAAAGTCCAACTCCGCCAAAAAGCAGAATCCCGCCACAACTCCATGGGCGCGTTCGACCAGTCTAGCTGCCGCCGCTGCGGTACCACCCGTGGCCAGCAGGTCGTCGACAATAAGTATGCGCATTCCGGGTTCGATTGCATCATTATGCATCTCTACCGTATTGGTGCCGTACTCCAAGGCGTACTCTTCTGTAATTCTGTTTCCAGGTAATTTCCCCAGTTTGCGCAACGGAACAAAGCCAGTGTTCAGCTCAAGCGCGATCGGTGCCCCAAAAAGGAAGCCCCTTGCTTCAATGCCTACCACCAGGTCTACCTTGCTGGTTCGCCCAAATTCTGCCATCTTCTCTATAACCTCTTTGAAGGCGGCATAGTTTTGTACTACGGGAGTAATGTCTTTGAAAAGGATTCCAGGTTTTGGGAAATCAGGAATATCCCGTACTAGGCTCTCGGCCAGCAGTTTTGTCATCGTATCATCTCCTCTATTCGTATTAGCGTTGGGAAAACCACATTGCGACCAACACGTTACTGGTTTTCGTTCTGCAGATTGGCGATGCTCGTGGAAAATGGTGGTTTTAGGACACCGCGTTCAGTGATAATTGCGGTTACCAGTTCCGCCGGCGTTACGTCAAACGCTGGATTCCACGCAGTAAGGTTCGATGGTCCAAGAGCGATGTCATCAAGGTGGGTCACTTCCGCGGGATCCCGTTGTTCAATGGGAATCGCAGCACCTGTGGCAAGATTGAAATCGAATGTAGAAACTGGGGCGGCAACGTAAAACGGCACGTTGTGATGCCGTGCAATTACTGCTAGGCCGTAGGTGCCGATCTTATTTGCTGTGTCACCATTCGCCGCAATACGGTCCGCACCCACTATCACGCAATCAATAACACTGGTGTTCATAAGCGCCGCGCTCATGTTATCTGTGATCACAGTAACGGGTATTCCGCTCTCCATGAGCTCCCAAGCAGTCAGTTTCATTCCTTGCAACCGCGGCCTTGTTTCATCGGCAAATACCGTGACATTCTTACCGCTTTCGACTGCTGCCCTTATTACGCCAAGTGCGGTACCGTACCCTGCAGTAGCTAAAGCACCAGCATTGCAATGAGTAATAACTCTGCAGGAGTCCGGCAAAAGTGCGGCTCCATACTGTCCCATAGTGCGGTTAATCTGAATGTCCTCATTGAGCATCCGAAGTGCTTCATCAATGAGTAGCTGCTTAATCTCTGTGACCTCAGGCAGCGTTCGGGCGAGACACATAAGCCTATTAACTGCCCAGCTAAGGTTCACGGCGGTTGGTCGTGCATTACACAAGCCATCCGCGGCAATTTGCAACTTGTCGAGAAATGCCTCCCTGCCGGGCGCAATAGCGCTACGACCCGCCAATGCTAATCCAAGAGCAGCCGTGCATCCGATGGCAGGCGCGCCTCGCACGATCATTGTTTTAATGGCGTCAGCTGCATCGCGCCAGTTATCAATTTCAACCCAGTTCACGCTATGAGGCAGCCTAGTCTGGTCAAGCAGGCGAATGCGGCCATTGACCCACGCTATCGGTTCAATGTCGGAGTTCAGATTTGAAGTCAAGCCTGCACCCTTGCGAAATCAAGTGCGTGATGGCACGGGCTCTCAAGATCAAGCGGTATGGTTCGAATGAGCTCGGAAACGACAGATTTAACCCGAGAAGCGTTTTGCAAGAACACCCTGTAGACCTCTTCCTGAGTAACCGGTGCGATGTGCTCTTCAGCTACCAGGCCACAGTCGTAGTCGGTAATCAAGGCGATGTTCACCACAGCGATATTCTGCTCGAGAGCAAGATAGGCCTCTGGATACTGCGTCATGTTAATGACTTCCCAACCTGCACGAGTAAACCACTGACTCTCTGCGCGAGTAGAGAAGCGAGGACCCTGTATGACGACGACAGTGCCCTTTTCATGCACGTTGATTCCCTGGCCCTTAATCGCTTGAATCGCCAATTCACGCAGGTGTGGGCAATACGGTTCTGCACTAGAAACGTGGTAAACCTCAGGACCGTCATAAAACGAGTCTTTGCGTCCCGTAGTGCGATCGACATATTGATCACAAACCACAAAATCCCCGGGTTTTACATGGCGCTGCAAACTGCCGGCAGCACACGGGCTGATGAGGTAGCGTACGCCAAGCTGCTTCATTGCAGCGACATTCGCACGGTAGTTAATTCCGTGAGGCGGAATAGTATGATGACGGCCATGCCGCGGTAGGAATGCAACTCGCTTTCCATGCGCCTCTGCAAGAAATACCGAGTCACTGGGAGCGCCGTACGGTGTCTCGACCTTTACTTCCTGAACGTTTTCAAACAGGCTGTAAAAGCCACTTCCACCAAAAACTCCGATGTCTGCCTTAATAGTTTGATCTGTCACGTCAGATTCTCCAGACTTCCTTGAAAGGTACCTTGTAAACTCTTCCTCAAGCCTAATTGTACCCGCAGCATCGCGAATCCGTCCTCCTATGTCATTCTATATCGGTTTGAAACCGCGAATTAGTAGCTCTGCTATTTTATTATCTTGCTACCAAATTAGCTTGCGCAGGGAATGTATAGAGTATGGCGGAATACGAAATGTCAGAGCAAAGAACTAGGTCTAATGGTTGTGCGCATGCTGCGTTCGATCGGACGGTGGAATATCGCGCAAATAGGTCACAGTTGTGTGGATTTGAGGGGTTGAGGGCATGCATCCCCCAATGCGTCCTTCATGAAGACGATTAGTGGTCCTTCCGCATCGGGGAGAATTGGACATCGCAAGTAGGGCCAATGGGATGCTGCACCGCTGACGCGGTACAGCATCGAGCAGATTACCCAAGTGATCGGACGATTAGTCCGCTGTATAGTTTGGGATAGAAAAACGTAGACTTCTGAGGCATCTTGTCACCCGCAGAAGCAACATCTCTGATATCTTTAACCGATGGCGTTTGCAGGATGCAGGCCACGTCTATGTCGCCCGAGATAATCAACTGTAACGCCTCTGCTGCGTCGCGTGTGTACGATATGTCCGGGGTGGTGGCCATATCTGCCCATTTAAGACCAAAGGCAGGTTCTAGCACCAGTAACTGAAGTATTGTCACATCAAGCTCGGCCCAAGCTCGGCTATGTTGAGCGGCCTCTGGCATCGACTTAATCCCATTTGCTTTGAGCGTCAAGCATAGCGCATTCTCTTTAGTGAGGATGGTAAATTTCTGGTCGTCACTTCGAGGTTGAGAGATCCAGGCAAGAGCCTCGGTGTGTCCTCTCTCCTCTATTACAAAGCAATCTGATAACACAGCACGAAGTCCCGCTAGTCTCTCACGGCTAACGTTCTTAACAAGCCGATGTGTAGGAAGGACCACGAGACCGGGATCCTCGAAGGCGCTAAGACCTATCATGATGCTGTCATAGTCTTGCTGATCGCGCGGATCGCCTTCCTCTGCTCTACGCTCAGCCTGGTAATTTAAAGCGGTCTCATAGCGATGATGTCCATCTGCAATCCATATTCGGTGGCCTTCAAAGAACTCACTTATCTTGGAAACAATATCCGGGCTGTTATGTCGGTAAACCGTGTGGTGCTCGGTGTGAACCGCACCTGGCCCCGAGTAATCTGTATCCAATATGCATGTAGCATCTTCGCGTGCGCTGGCAAGCAGTGATGTAAGTACACAAGAACTATCCTCATACAGCCCGTAAATTGGCTCCGGGTTGGCGTGCGTAGCCCGCATGAGATTTAATCGATCTGTCTTGGCTTTTGAGAGGGTCTCCTCGTGTGGTAACACAACACCGCTATTGTAATTCTCTAACTTAAGAGCTGTAAGCAGCGTAGTTCGCGAAACAGAAACGGAACTATCTAAGGGGTGAGGAAAGGTCTGAATATACTCGTAGAAGGCTGGCTCGACATCGCTCATTATGTGGTTGTGCGCACGCATATCATGTAGATATGCCGCTGCGCGAAGGTATCTGTTATCGCCAGGCAAGTCGTGCGGCGTCTCACGATTTAGTATTAAGCGGACAATATTAAAGACACTTCGCGTGTAAAGTTCGTCCTGGTCAGCAGGGGAAAGAACATCATACGGTGGAGCAATGGCGTCTTGCAACGGTACCAAATCGGTGTTGAAATAGAGACCTTTAAACGGTCGAACAGTAGCCATCAGAAATCTAGATCCTTTCGTGCCAGCGGCGCATTGCACTTGATTACTTAGGATATTGTACCTTGTGAAATCAGTGCCTAATCGATTGGTCAAATTGGGTAGTTGCAAATCACTTGCTGATATGAAAATCGGACCTGAGGTAGACCGTAGGTCGAGTCTATCGGGGTTGATCCGGTAGTTCCAACCGTTTCATGTTCCGAATCACGCTGAAATCTGGTATTGCCAGCACCTTAAGCTTGACCGCGTGCCTTTTGCCATTACGGGAATACACGATTGGTACTACTTGCCCAGCAAGCAATTGTTGGGAGGCGTTTCGCACGTCTTGCGGGCGCTCAACCGCCACGTTATCAAGCATAAGAATGCGATCACCAGGACGAATACCGGCCTTGTAGGCTGATCCGCCAACGAAGACTGCTTTTACAATTGCTTTGAGATGGTCGTGCGAAAGAAACAGCCCAAACCAGCCTGGCGCAGGGAGCATTGTGGATGTTCCTTTGCGAAGCTGGATGACGGCAGCCTCCACCAATGGTGCGGGGAGAGCAAAGCCAGTCATCGAGCCGGCAAGCAATGGAGGTAGGGCAGGAAGTGGATGATGCGCATCACCTCGTACATCCCACGGCGCCGGCGGTGACCAGCTTGAAACACCCACCAGCATTCCTACCACTCGTCCATGAGCATCGATAAGCGGGCTGCCGCTACTACCGGCGCCCACGTTGCCTTGAAACTGGAGAAGATGGTGATAATGCCACCGTCCATCTGTGGATCGAGCGGAACGCCCATTGGATGCAATGATACCAAGAGTTGCAGAGTTTGGGAAGCCGCCTTGCTCGCCGATTGAGATAACAAGTGAACCTGAGCGAGGGGGAGCATCTTGGGAGAATAGTAAGCCAGGTATTGGAAACAGCGGGTGAATGCGCAATAGCGCTACGTTATCCCTTACGTTGTAGGCCACGGAACTGGCTTTAAGTTGCCATCCGTTGGCGAGTACGATGTAGGGATTAGCAACTCCCTGTACGACTTCTGCAGTTGTTACAACGTATCCGTCATCAATGAAAAACCCACTTCCAATGGTAGGAACGGGGTGAAAGAGCTGTTTGCCCCGCGAGGCAACCGACGAGAGAGCCCTGCCGCGAATGGAGACCACGTAAGGATCTACATGGGCGACTAATGTCTGCAGCTCATTGCTTAGTGCAACCATTGTAGGGCAGGAAAGGACAGTTTGCATTTTGATCGCATCCTGCCCTCGTTCACGATCTGCCGAGTTGGACCGAGCGTCATTTGTAGACGGCGGTGTCGCAGGAACTGCGATTGCTGCAACCGGAACACAAAGTATGAGAGCACTTACGAACGATGCCAGTAACCCACGCATTAATATGGGGTATCCGGTCCGTAGGGGTCTGGTTGCAGTGCAGACATTACGTAATGCGCGTCTCCACCATCCGAACTGGCAGAAACAAGGGTTGCTTGTTGCTGCAGATCATTGATGGTCGTGTTCTGGCGGTGATCACGGGCTACCGGAGAATTTATATTGTGCGAAGGTGACTTTATGTCCCTGTAGTGCTTGCTAAAAGTTTTGGCCGGTGGCGTTATATTGGCGATGAGCGCCAACGTTGCATCTTCGAATCCCAAGCGAGCGGACTGGCTTCCACGATCTGAATGCTGCTTTGCAACTTGAGTATTATCGCGAACTTCGATAATACGCGTTACAGTTTTAGGTGCAGAAGGGCGCGATTTTCGGACAGCAGTGGATTTGGGTACCGACAGAACTGCTACTTTTTGTGGGGCAGCTTGAACCGTATGGTAATGAACATTCACTGGCTGAGGTTTGGCGAGTAGCAACATGATTACTGCCGCGGCAGTACCACCAACAGCAGACCAGAGGAGGGGCCCCGTTCTGTACGGCGTTTTTTGCTGTACTTGCGAAATCATCTGTACAGGAGGCGGCAGCTCTTCAAGGACTGCGCGCAATCCTGCCCAGTCTAATGTTGGTTCGGGCAGGCGATTGCCCCTGCCACCGCTGATCAACTTTTGCGCAGATTTATACTCAGCTAGCTCTTTGCTACAGGTTGAACACCGCGCGATGTGAAATTCAAGTTGTTCCATTCGCTCTTCGGGAAGGCGGGCTGCCGCGTAGTCCCAGAGAAATGGCCGAAGCTTACGACATTCTAGTTTTGTTATCAATCTCATTGTTTTAACCCTGTTGTTGGGCGAACTTCTAGCGCTCGGCTAATAATGCCTGCATTCGATCCTTAAAGCTGCGCCGCGCGCGAAATAGACGTAACTTCACACTCGCTACGGAGCACGAAAGCCTCTCTGCGATCTGCATGTAACTAAGTTCCTGAACATCTCGCAGTACAATAAGCTCACGTTGGGCAGGCGGAAGGGCGTCCAAAACCCGATAGAGCATCGAGTGCAAATCTTGTCGCTCCATCTTCTCTGCTGGATCCTCACCACGGCTGCTTAGATCTGGTAGATCGGGGAAGTACTCGGAATTAAGTGCTACGTCCCCACGTCTGTTTGTCCTTTTTACTCTGTCAAGACATAGGTTACCAGCCACCTTCATGAGCCAGGTTTGAAGGCTGCAGTCACCGCGAAATCCTGCTAAATTGCGATGAGCTTTAACGAACGTATCTTGCATGATATCGTTAGCCTCTTCCACATCACCAATCATGTGATACGCGTAACGGAACACCGCCCGAGCATACCGTTCGTAGAGTTCTCCAAAGGCCTCCATGTCACCCATTTGGCATCGAGTGAGCAGGCCCTGTTCAATCTTCGGTAGAAGTTTATCCTGGCTCATAGCTTTTCCAGCTTTTTAGTAGATTATTCTTATTGACGAAACAGGAATCATTCCGTTATCGTGCTTGATTCATCGTGTTCAAAAAACTAGTTCCGTGACTGCCAACAGGCAGATTGTAAGCCTGCCGAATAGTCGCCGCGATATCTGCGTAGGTTTCTCGGCTGCCGAGATCTCGTCCCGAGCTGAGATTTGGGCCAGTGACGAGCAAAAACGGATATTCTCGCGAGTGATCGGTAGATGGGGTGGTTGGGTCATTACCGTGATCGGATGTAATCATGAACAGGTCACCCGGGCGAAGTGCAGCCAGAATTCCCGGTAGGGCGGTGTCCCAGGTTTCTAGTGCATGCGCCATTCCCTCGGGATCATTACGGTGTCCATAGAGCATGTCAAAATCTTCCAGGTTGGCAAAAATGAGCGGGCTCTGGTTATCTTGAACGGCGCGCAATAATGCTTGGGTATGAGCGGCATTGTTCGTTGTGTGGTCCCAGGTGGTGATAGATCGGCCGTTGAATATCTCGAAGATCTTCCCGATGGCATGTACCGTCCTACCGCTCTCAACTACGTCGTCTAGCACAGTTCTAGGCGGGTCTAGAGGGAAATCCTTGCGCCGTTCTGTTCGCGTGAAATTGCCAGGGCTTCCGGTGAACGGACGGCAAATGACTCTGCCAACAGCATGCTTGTTTACCAAGATCGACCTTGCGGTAGAGCATATTGCGTATTGTTGATCGATTGGATAGATGTCTTCATGCATCGCTATTTGGAATACGCTGTCCGCCGACGTGTAGACAATCGGTTTGCGTGTTTTTAAATGTTCAGCGCCTAATTCGGCAATGATTGTGGTGCCCGAAGAAGGGTAGTTGCCCAAAGTAGAGGTACCGATTTTCCCTTCAAACTCACGTATAACTTCCGGCGGAAATCCGTGAGGATAGGTAGGAAATGGCTGGTCTAAAACTACACCGGACATCTCCCAATGTCCAGTAATCGTGTCCTTACCCGGTGATGCCTCGCGCATGCGACCCCAACAGGCCGATGCCGTTGGGCATGGAGCAACACCTTGTATGCTCGTAACATTGCCTAAGCCCATTGCCTGCATTGTGGGGACGGAAAGCCCACCTACTTTGTGCGCGGTATTGGCGAGAGTGTTACTACCTTCATCGCCGTAAACACTGGCGTCGGGAAGTTCACCTGCGCCCACGCCATCTAGCACGGCAATAATAATACGCTTTATCTCCTGCTGCATTACAAAGCCCCTCTTCCTAAAAGACCGCATCAACTCGTGTGCTACCGCTTTGCAGCAAACTGCTTGCGGATTCTAACGAGGTGATATATGGATAGGCCAATTCGCAAGACGCCGAATGCAACTACCACGATGCCGCTAATTATTGCCATCTGGAATACGCGACCCGCCGAGTGTAGACTGAGCGCTTGCTCAACAAGCAGAATGCCTACCGCTACACAGGCACTTCCCATTGCGATATATACCAACATCATCACGATGGCTACCTTGCGCGGCATTCGGACACCCGACTTGCGAACGACTTCCATAAGTGGACTTCTCATCATGCCTCCGCTGCCTCGGCCTCTTCAACAGACATAACTGAACGAGAACCTGCACACTGCGCATCTTCAACGGCGTGACCTGTAGCAAATGGTTTGTGGCCGTTGCGATCGAGTGCCGCTGCAATGAGCCCCTTAAATAGGGGGTGTGCGCGATTCGGCCTGGATTGGAACTCTGGATGAAATTGGGTTGCGATGAAATAAGGATGATCTGGTAATTCAACAATTTCCACCAACCTATAGTCTGGTGAAAGCCCGGAGGATACCATCCCGGCTTTACTCAGTTGTTCTCGGTAGTCGTTGTTGAGTTCATATCTGTGTCGGTGCCGCTCAAATACATAGTTCGAGCCGTATAGGCGTTCAGCTAGTGTGCCAGCAACGAGGAGGCACCGATGCGATCCTAATCGCATTGTAGCCCCTACATCTTGCACGTTCTTCTGGTCGGGCAGAATGTGGATTAGCTGGTGCGGGGAGTCTGGGCGCACTTCCTCTGTGTGCGCTTCTTTCAAGCCCAGAACGCTTCTACCATATTCCACAACAGCCATTTGCATTCCGTAGCATATTCCCAAGAACGGCATCTGCTGTTGCCGTGCGTAATGGGCAGTACGTATTTTTCCTTCCACACCTCGCGAGCCGAAGCCCGGGCATACAAGTACCCCGTCCATCCCTGCAAGCGTCTCCTCAATGGGGAGCTGCTCTACTGTTTCACTATCTAGCCAGTGAAGATTTACACGAGCATCGTTTGCAATACCGGCATGACGCAACGCTTCAGTGATGGATATATAGGCATCACCATTCTCGATGTATTTGCCCACCACTGCAATGTCTGTTACAAACTTGGGGTGTTTAATGCGCTCAACCAGGGCTCGCCATTCATCCAATTCTGGGCGAGTTTTGGGTAGACCCAGCCTTCGCACCACGAGTTCCGCCAGGCCGGCATCCTCGAACATTAGAGGCGCTTCGTAAATGGTATCCACATCCTGGGCTTCTATAACTGCTTCTGGTTCAACGTCGCAGAAGAGTGAAATCTTGTTCTTTATCTCCTGTGAAATAGATAACCTTGTACGGCAAATTAAGACGTCGGGCTGAATACCAATTTCTCGCAGTTTAATAACACTGTGCTGAGTTGGCTTGGTCTTCACCTCGCTCCACGGTCCAACATAGGGTATGAGGGTGACGTGAACATACATAACGTTCTCCTCACCAACATCCTTTTTAAACTGACGAATGGCTTCGAGGAAAGGAAGTCCCTCAATGTCGCCTACAGTTCCACCAACTTCTGCAATTACAACGTCGACGTCGGGCTCTCCGTTTTTGCCTTGTGCGGCCTCCTTAACCCGTCGCTTTATCTCGTCCGTGACGTGCGGAATCATCTGCACGGTACCGCCAAGGTAGTCGCCTCTGCGCTCTTTTTCAATGACCGTACGATATACGCTGCCAGTGGTTACACTCGCGCTCCTGGTAAGCGCAACGTCCACAAAACGTTCATAATGACCCAAGTCAAGGTCGGTAACCGCACCATCTTCCGTTACAAACGCCTCACCGTGCTGATACGGGTTCATCGTATCGGCATCCACGTTAATGTAGGGGTCTAACTTCTGCATCGTAACGCGAAAACCGCGACTGCGCAGCAGCCTACCAAGGCTGGCAGTCGAAATGCCCTTGCCAATGCTGCTTACAACCCCACCCGTTACGAAGATGTACTTTGTCATCGGAACCTCTCGCTTGTTTTAGCTTCCCAAATGCAACTCAATCTCGAGCAATCTCTTCAAAAGGAATATTGTTTTCGCTTAATGCAGATAGATACTCGCGCTCGACCAGGAATACATCACCCGGAAGCGCCTGCATTTTGCCTCCACTCTTGCGCATCAGCAACATGTAGGCTCGGCTGCTAAGCTGGGTTGCTACGCGAATGCGAACCTGATTCTTGCGTTGTTCCTGAAACTGAGGCATTTTCGTGTCTCCTGAGCGCTGTTTCGCACAACATAAATTAGAAAAGGCACAGCGGGAATCGGCCCGCAGTGCCCATTTCATTATAGCCGACGATTCTGTTGATTGGCAACGGTATCTATGTCGGCCCACCGTAGTTGCGGTACTTGGTTAGTTTATGCTCGACCTGTTTGCAACACCTTTTCATTCAATATGATGGTTTGGTGGCGCGCCGGCCCTAGTGACAAGGTCACAATGGGGACACCAATTAATTCCTGCACGCGCTCTACAAACGAGCGTGCGTTTTTAGGTAGGTCTGTCCACTGACTAACCTGATCTATCTCCTCAGACCAGCCTGGAAGCGCTTCGTAAATTGGCGTGAGATCTGCGCGGCTCGCCAAGTTTGAGGGCATATCCGATATCGTAGTACCTTCGCCTGTCCGATATCCTACACATATTTTTACTTCGTTAAACCCACTAAGTACGTCTAGGTGCCCAAGAGCGAGTGCACTTAGCCCATTGACGCGACATGCATACCGTAGGATTACCGCATCCAGCCACCCGCACCTACGTGCCCTGCCAGTTGTAGTGCCGTACTCATGTCCTCGCTCTCGAATCGTGGCCCCGATTCCGTCGTTAAGTTCGGTAGGAAATGCACCAGAACCAACACGTGTGGTGTAGCTTTTGGCAACACCAATTACACCATCTATGAGTGTTGGGCCAATACCAGTGCCAAGCAGTGCTCCTCCGGCGATAGGGTGAGAGGATGTTACGTAGGGGTACGTGCCCAAGTCGATGTCTAGCAGCGTGCCTTGTGCGCCCTCAAATATAACCCCCTTACCACCTGCAGCGGCGTCGTAGATGAGCCCAGGGGTATCTGTCACGAAAGGTGCAAGAAATTTAGCATATTCGCGGTATTCAGTGAGAATTGCATCCGCATCCAATGGCGCTCGCCCAAAGACTTTTGTGAAAACAGCATTTTTGGCGGCAAGCACCGTCCGCAATCTGGCAGCGAACCGATCGTCGTCGATGAACTCACCCATTCGTATTCCGTGGCGTGCGGATTTATCTGCGTATGCCGGCCCTATACCGCGTCCCGTGGTGCCAATTTTCTCGTCACCTCGGCTCTCTTCTTCTAGCTCGTCCTGCAGCCTGTGGTACGGTAAAATGACGTGACAAGCTGCTGAAATCTTGAGGTTCGCGAGGGATACACCGCGATCACCCAGCGCTTTAAGTTCCTTAACCAAGATGCCTGGATCCGCTACAACACCGTCGGCAATGACACAGAGAAGATTGGGGTGCAAGATACCTGCGGGTACCAAGTGAAACTTGAATTCTTCGTCGCCTACTATAACTGAGTGCCCGGCGTTGTTCCCGCCACTGTAGCGAACGACCATGCTCCCACGCTGAGCAAGGTAATCTACAATTTTGCCTTTTGCTTCATCGCCCCACTGGGCGCCCACAACAATGATGTTTGCCATTTTAATCGCTCTCCTGCCCTACGGGATGACTTACCGGTTGCGGCTGACCGCAGGGCGGTTTAGTCCTCCCTTTTCCCTCAATATATGAGAGGGGATTCGGAGGCGATGCAAAAACAGGTGCAATGACAACCGTGTTAATTTCTCGCTAGGATGTCAAGTACAACAAGTATTATATTCCGCAAATAGATGTTTGTCAATCGTCTAGCAACGGCTTTACTAACTCGGCGAGATGACACGAGGGGCCTCTCATCGTGAATAGACAAGAAGACGTCTACTATAATGGGAAGGAAATAACCGGCTCCTTCAGTAACTAAATTGTATTAAGCGTTAGCCTCTCTGTTTTGCCTGTGCCGTACGGCATTCTAACCGCCTTGATTACCTAAATTGTTGGGAGTACGGTATGAAGTTTTTACACACAGCAGACCTCCATTTGGGCGCTCCCTTTAAATCGATCAACGCTTCCGATGCAGAAACTGGCAGGAAGCTGCGCGATGCTACATTAACTGCCTATGAAGGAATTGTGCAACTGGCAATCGATGAGGATGTCGACTTTGTGTTGTTTGCCGGTGACATTTTTAACGCTGAGCATGACATGCAGCATGCCCAGGTGCAGTTTCGTAAGGGTATTCGCCGGTTGCATGACTTTGGAATACAGTCCTTTGTTATTTGCGGTAATCACGATCCGCTTGTACGAAATCAGAAGAGGCTTGAACTCCCTTCGTCGTGTACCCTATTTTCGACGGACAGTGTAACCGCTGTTCCGGTTATTAAGAACGGTCAAGTGCTGGCGCAGGTACTCGGTATCAGCTATCCAGACGCGCGCGTTACCGAGCGATTGGTGGCCCGGTTTCCTTCAGCCTCCGGTAATGAATTTACCATTGGTATGCTGCACGGCAACCTGGCAAATTCCGTTGGGCACGAAAATTACGCACCGTTTACTTTAGCAGAGTTAGCGCAACCAGGATATGATTACTGGGCACTGGGCCATATCCACATTCACCAGGAATTTCGCGCTGGCAAGGCTGTTGCCGTTTTTCCTGGCTCGCCTCAGGGACTGGACCCTACAGAGACCGGGCCTCATGGTTGCGTGATTGGCGAGCAGCATTCAAATGGTGACTTCTCCACAACCTTCTATCCTACATGCGCGGTGCAGTGGGAGAATGTGGAGATTGCCTGCGGTACCGGACAGGCCTGGGAAACGCAGGAAGACCTGGAGCAACTGCTAGATGACTGTTTGACAGGCTTTGTGGAGCAGGCGACTAATTACGGCCGTTCATTTGCACTGAGAATTAAACTAAGTGGCCGAACGCCGCTCTATCATACGTTTGCAACTGCCGGTTCAAGAAGTGCACTACACAGTGAATATCATCGCCGCAATGCAGGAGAGTTTTTCGTCTGGGTGGAGCAATTTGACTGGAATCTGCGCCCAGATATCGATATGGACGAGCTGTTGAAGCAGCCGTCGTTTCAGGCGGAAGTAGCGAAGGAGTGTAATACTGCGTTAGGTGATCCCGCGCGGTTGACTTCTTACTTCGCGCCAGACGCGGCCGGATTGGTGTGGCGGAATCCCGTACTCGACCGGCTGCTTGCTCACTTTAAACAACCGGAGTACCAGAAGTATCTAATGGAGCGTGCTCGAGATCTTGCACTGGATCGCTTGATGGAAGAGGACAACTAAAATGCGCATAGTCAGCATTAAAATCGATGGCTATGGTATTTTTCAGGATGCAGTCCTGGACAACCTCAACCCTGGGTTGGTAGTCATCTATTCGCCCAATGGCGGCGGAAAAACGACATTAAAGTCATTTCTGCAAAATGTGCTGTTTGAAGACACAGGCCGAAAACAGCCCAAATACCATCCATGGTACGGAAATCGCCATCAGGGCCGAGTCACTGTGATGACAAAGGATAAAGCCTCCTATGAGGTCGCTGCCGATTTCGCAGCAACTCGGCAGAACCGCTACACGGTCACGCGCCTCTCTGGAGCCCCAGCAGCCTCCTTGCCAGACATCACTTCCCATGTGAGTCATCAACTTTACACAAGCATTTTTGCTATTGGACTCGATGATCTTCGTGACACAACACTGAAAGATGATGAAGTTAAGTCGCTAATAGGTGGTATTCCGCGTATCGGTGGTAAAAAGGGTCTCACCGGAGTCCTGCAGGCGTTAGAGAAAGATGCAGATCTTCTCTACAAGAAGTCCGGGTCGCAACCATCCCTAAACGTCCTGATTACCGCGTGGAACAACGTGAACGCTCAAATAAAATCGCTACTTGCGGAGCAGCACAGCATTGGCAATTTGGAGGACGCTCTTGAAAAATGCAAGCGCCAAATTGAGGAACTCAACAACCTACTTGCGGGTGCTTTGGAGCGCGAACGTCACTACAAGCAATTAGACAAGGCGTGGGAGTATTGGCCTGAATTCCACCGCTTGGCCGGGCAGATGGATGCACTCGCGACAAGGGCGTCACGATTTCATCCGGATGGTGCGGAGAAGCTTGCCACATTGCAGGACGATATAACGCGGTTGAAAGGCAAACTAACCGAGCAACGAAGGCAAATTGCGGAGGTTGAGCATGAGAAGGATGACCTGCAAGTGGATGATGGGATCCTTCTGGTGGATTCCAGAATTAGAACTGCTGAGCGGACTGTGGACGAATTCCGTTCCAATGAATTGGCGCTGCTGAAGCATCAGGATGAACTGGAGGATGCCCGTGCAAAGGCCCAAATCGCCATAAACCAGCTTCCAAACGATGGCACCTGGACCGAAGAGCGCGTATTGGCTACTAATCGGTCGACCACAGCAACCGAACAGAGACGTCTTGCCGGAAACCTAGACAGGGCAGCCGCCCGGCTGGGAGATTGCGAAAAGAAAGTGGAAGAGATTTCCGTCAGTGAGGAGCTAAACTCGGACGGTAACGAAGCTGCTCATGACGGCAGCAGCGCACTCCTGCAGAAAATCGACGAATTAAACGCATTACTTCTTGAATCCGCGCCTGCATTAGATCCAGTAATTTTGGAAAAGGATCTTGAACCGCTAAAGCGTGATCTGGTTCTTTTCGAAAAGAACCAGACGACCCTGGAAGCATTGCATCGTCAAAGAGATGATTGCCGGAATGCAATTGCCGCCTTTTTGAACGATAGCGGCTTTAGTAAGACAGATCTTGCTAACTTCAACATTCCTGCGGCAGAGCAGGCAATTACGCAATCTACGCAAGATTTGCAAAATGCACAGTCAAGAGTGAATGATGCAACTGATAGGCTGAACGAAGCACGGCACCAAGCGGACTCTGACAGCAAGGCCTTGGAAGCCGCCGAGTCGGCGATGCGTGATACGTGGGCCGTTGAACCAGAGGACGATACCCAGCTTGATATCAGGCAATCTCTTTTACGGAGGGCCCTAGGCTTACTTCCGGAACGGAGAGCGGCAGAGAGCGCAGTCATCAGGTGTGAGGCTGCACTTAAGGACGCCCAACAGGAGGCAGCCGCAGTAACACAACCACCTGCCACCGCAACCCGCAATCCACGGTTAACAGCGGGTGGGATAATGGTGGTTGCTGGATTAGTTCTTTCCATCGTCTTCCATACTAAAGTTCCTTTGTTAGCAGTTGGGATCCTCGTGCTCGCGGTCGGCGTAGCCCTTCTGGTTTGGCCCCAGCAACCACCGGTTACTGCGCTTCCTGCAGCAGAGGATCGTAAGAACGAGATACTTAAGCGCTTGCAAAATGAGCTTGAGTCAGCAAAAAATGAGGTTGCAAAGGTTATTGAGAAGGGTGAAGCTTTAGCTAGGGAACTCGGTTGTGAGATAAGTGACTCCGCTTTAGATGAAGCACAGAATAAGTTGGACACCAATAGGCGGGCACGGCGAAATTATGAGGTTAGCCTGGAGAAGATTGGAGCCCTGCGAGAACGGGCTGACGCTGCGGCCCAGAAGATCACGAATGCCCAGCAAAAGTTCGATTCGGCGGCTACAGATCTGCAGGCCGCACGTGAAATATGGATGAAGTTACTGGATTCTTGGCACCTGCCCAATACTACCTTGCAGTCAGAAGCGGTCGCCTTTTTGCGGTCGGTAAAGATGTACCAGGATCAGGTCGGTCATTTACATGAACTTGAGGATGAGATCCTTGCACTATCGTCCGAACAGGCTGCAATCTGCTCTAAAAGCATAGCTCCAAGCCGTATATTGAACGTTCCTCCTCCAAACGAAGAAGCGCTACTCCGGTTTATTGACTTGGCTGATCAGGAACTCGACAAGCTGAAATCGCAGGCTCAACGTTGCGAGGCCATAAAACAGCAGATTGGTGCAGCGGAGTCTGATTTGCGCGTCGCCCGTAGCGAACAAGGTAACAGGGTTCGAACTCAACAGCAGCTAATTGCGGAATTGGATGAAGCGCGGCTGGATTTCCGTAAGGCGGAAACCGAATGGCGATCGTTTCTTGGCAAAATAGGGTTCGACGAGAACCTAGATCCTGAGACATTGGAGGCCCTTTACCGGCAAATTGAAAGCGCAGCTGCCAGCCTGACGGACGTAAGGGTTCAACAGGACTATGTCAGCAAACTTTGCGAACGACAGGCTAAGATGTTACAACAACTTAATGCACTTCTGACAGAACTTAAATTGCCGGCCTGTAGTACAGAAAACTACCTCGAAACAGTGGGGCAGCTTGCAGAGCGACTTCAGAAGGCGCAAGACACCTGCTCTCGGCAAAAGACATTGGATGCGACATTAGCAAGTGAACAGCGAGTCCTCCACGACCTCGGCTTAGATCTTGAAAAGCAGATGAATGCCGTTTCAAACCTATTTGCTGAATGCGGCGTAGAGGATGAAGAAGCATTCCTAAAGGGCGTAGAAATAAGCCGGGAATACAACAAGGTTCAAGCCGATTATAACAAGATCAAATCACAATTGGAAGGTCTTTCTGCACCGGGTGAACCCTATGAAAGATTAATTTCGGAGCTTAGTACGATTCAACGTCCGATGCTGGACGAACAGGTGGAGGAAGCGAACGAACGTGTTGTCACGTTACGCTCATCATTGGATGAAAAGCGTCAGGAGCTTGGCAGGTTGGAACAACAGATCTCAACCGCAGAACAATCTAGTGAGATTGCCGAGCTTTTGATTCAGAAAGAAAGCCTTTCAGCACAGATTGCCGCTCAGGCAGAGCAGTGGATGATTGATAAGATTGCGGTGAACCTCATGACGAACGCGCGCCAGGCCTACGAGCGCGAGCGGCAGCCAGAGGTTACAAAATGGGCGGGCAGCTATCTCTCGATCATGAGCGGCAACGAATACAGCGGCATTTTATTGAACATGGAAAACGAGGAGTATGTACTGCAGGATGGTTCAGGCAAACCGAAGGATGTGCCGTGGAATCGCGCGCTGCAGGATCAGGTTTACCTTGCGTTGCGCATGGCGATCGTGAGGCAGCATGCCAGCACGCATGAACCACTGCCCGTAATCATGGATGATCTTCTAGTAAACTGCGATCATGATCGTGTAGAGGGCGCAACCAGAGCCGTGACGGAGTTGGCGCGGGAATTTCAGGTCTTTTATTTCACATGCCATGCGCCTACACAGCAGTTGTTGCGAGTCTATGATCCTGGGTGCGATTGCGTCGTTTTGCAGGACGGCAGGTTTAGGCGACAAACCCCAGTCTAGCTGCTCACAGTTATATTTGTGTAGAAGTTGTACAGGAGGCGTTAAAGCTCTATCACGTCTCCTGTTTTTGTAAATACTAACTTTGCTGTCACATATTCATTCGCCAGACCAAGCATAATTGTGACCGCGGTGCGATAAATCTCCAGTTGGCGGGTATGACGCTGCACCGCACGGCTCCGGTCTGCACTGGTGGGGATTTCATCTGTTTTGTAGTCAATTATGTGGGCCATTACAGGAACGTTGTTTCGGATCCATACTACCACGCGATCGAACACCCCGGTGAGCAGTCGACCACCGTCCATCTCCAGGAACTGTCTCTCGCGCCATACCTCAATCCGCTCATTAGGCTGCAATACAGGTCGCCGTAATACGTCGGCAATTGCCGGAAAACCAAGAGCGCCTTTAAACGCCTGCTGCCACAGTGCCATCTCAGGTGGCCGTGCATCTGAGATGGCGCGGCGGACTGCTGCGGCTATCTCGCCGGATGCCGGCATTGAGGTGTCAGTCCATTCCACCAGGCAGAGCATTGCGTGTATCGCAATTCCTTGTCGCAAACTCTCGGCGTGGGCATCCACACCTAACAGCGTATCTGCAAGTGACGCGCGATAGTTCTGGGAAGCGCTCGGTCGTTCTGCTCGCATTAGGTGCTTTGGCCAGCCGCTAAGATCGCCTGGAGACTGCACAGGCTGGGAGGGTACCGGTACCAATGCGCCGCGAGATTCAGCGGTTACCATCCAATTAGGCTCCCCTTGCTCATAAAGAACTGTTATATCGGGTTCATCTACGGCAGGTCTATTCTCACCCAAACACTCCATGATATAAGTGGCCAGTGAGATCTTTGCGACTTTTGCGGGTAAGAGTATATGGAGTGCATGTCGGGGGCGCGTCATGGCAACATAAAGTAGACAAAGTGCCTCGCGCAGATCGCGCGTTTTTTGTGCTTCCCAGATAGATTGCAACTGCGGGCAAATGGATCTAACTGCTGCGTTTGGGTAAAGCATTGCTGCCGTTACCTGCATTGTTTCGATGTTGTGTTCGATGACACTAACTGGCCGCGACTCTACAGACTTTTCCAGCTCAGGTAGTATGGCAATGTCAAACTCCAGGCCTTTAGCTGCATGAATGGTCATTACGCGAACCGTTGAGAACGACGGATCCTCTACCAGTCGCGTATTGACAAGCTGCATAAATTCTGATGGGCGCACTCGCTTTGATTTGTCAAACTCATCGGCGAGCAGAATGAGCTGCTCCAGCCTACGCGCAGATCGTCGGTCAAGAGTTTCTGCCAGTACGCTAGCTAAATGAAGAAACGTAGTAGCATATCCTTCGGATACAAGGTGGCGACGAAGTTCCCGAGACGATTTAAAGGCATCGGCTGCCCCATGTATGTTTAAATAAGCCGACAGTGGACTAACTGAAAGGTGGAAGGCTGAGGCTGTATCACCGGGATGATCTGCAAGTTTCACTGCCGACATAAGTAATAGAACAGCTGGATCGTCGGTTAAGAGAGATTTCCCTTCGGCGCTCGCTGGTATGCCGAGCTCCTTGAGCTGAAAAATCATCTGGCCAACGCGTTCGTTGGTTCGCATAAGCACACCCACGGTTGCATCGGGGGCTGCGCGAGCTATTTCAGCAATTCGTAATGCGGCCTTGCGTGTTGCGGTGCCAACGGGTACCTCAACAGTAACTCCACTGCCATCGTCATTTTCAGAGGTTTCGTGCCCAAAGTCCTCATGGAATTGTTCTATGCGAACATAACCCGGTACGTCGCGAGCAGCCTGGTGCGCTTCGTAGTTTTGCCTCCACCAATCTGCGACGCTTCGTGAGTGCTCCGCTAAGAGGCTATCGGGTAGGTTTGTGTAGAGTCGATTAACTGCGTCCAGTACTATTTGGCTGGATCGATAGCTAGTACTGGTTTCGCTCCAACTCAAGCTCGGAATACTTCGGTGCAGATATTCAAATATCTCGGGCGCAGCCCCGCGCCATCCGTAGATCGACTGCTTCAGGTCGCCGACACAGTACAGCAGTCCGTAATTAGCACCGCGCGCCTCAATTTGGCGAATGAACCACTGTAAAATATCAAACTGTACTGGATCAGTGTCCTGAAATTCGTCAAGAAGCAAGTGGCTGGCGACGATATCCAGGCGAAATTCAATTTCTTGTGCTACATCGCCAGGAAGCATTTTTGCGAGCAATCTAGGTACATCCGAAAAGAACAGCAGCCGCTCGTTAGCCTGTTCAATCTGAAATTGATGATGAAACCTGGCAAGTAAGTTCAACACAGCTTGCGTACGTTCGTTGTACCGCTGTACAAGGCAGTATTTGGCGTGCTCGACCAGGGGCCGCACGCTATCTACGGTCGCCTCTAGCAGCGGGACATTGTAGTACGTTGGTGTGTCGCTCGTAATGGCTCTGGCAATCCCATTGCTGAGTAATTTCTCCCATTTGGCACTTTTCGCGAGCGTGGTGAGCTCCATCACCGCTCTGGCAGTGCGCTTTGTCTCGGTGAGTGCAACCTCCTCCAGGCACCTCACTGCTGTCTCTAGCTGTGCGGCCGGTAGCTTCTCACCGACGGGTGTGGCTACAACCCAGGCATTTGTTGGTACCGCCACGTAATACCGATAAAGCTCAGGCAGTACTCTATGAAGTTCACTCGCAACCCGTGCCTCGAGCCGCGAGTCTTGCAGTATATCCAACAGTTCAGCAACTTCGTTAGAAACGTCCCCTGAAAGTAGGGCATTGATTGCGTTGTGGGCAATTCGGGTGGCCTCTGGCGATGTGGTGTCTGTGATCGTAACGCGAGCGTCATGCCCAAGTTCCAGTGCAAACGCCTGTAGAAGTCGATTAAACAGTCCGTCTATAGTAGAAATCGAGACTCTGTGCATCTGCCTGCACAGGATCTGAAGGTTCTGTAAAATAAACTCTTGGTCGAGGTTGGAAAGCCCTATATCCCTGCTTAGTGCCTGTGCAGAATTCGCGCTCTTGGCAGCATCTGCAAGGCGGCTTAATATTCGCGACAGAATTTCTCCTGCAGCCTTTCTCGTGAAGGTAGCGGTAATGAGGGAAGAGGGCGGCGTTCCGGTAAGTAGACTACGCAGATAGCAGCTGGTTAGGCCATAGGTCTTACCGGACCCGGCAGACGCCTTGACACCTTGACGCGGGTGGTACGCGCTCGTACGAGTATCGTCTGAGGTGTTTGATCTCATTGCACGTTGGCCGTTTCGGGATTATTCCGGTGACCGGTTGAAAGCATAGAAGACGTGCATTGTCGTTTAATAACCCCGGCTCGAACGGGATATGTATCTAGGGCTATTCGTTCAAAACCATCGGCATATACTTCCCTGGGATCCGACGGCGGCCAGAAACAATGCGCCCGAACATTTCGGATCACGTTGTAGGCAGTATCGTCTGCGCGCGCAATATCCTCCGGTGTCCATGAATCTGCCATAGAAACGCCAATTTCCTCCAAAACGGCTGGCAGCAGGACGTAACCTGGCATTACAGAGACGTAAGACGGGTTGAACTGACGTGCTAAGTGTACGTACAGGGGTAACTGCAGGTCGATCCAACGTTTGTCGCTCTTAGGACCCTTTCTGTGAATCTGGTCGGGCGTTTTGGCTCGAGAGGCGGTTTTGTAGTCCAAGATCCTGCATTGACCCGATTTCACGTTGACATCTATTCGATCCACCCGTCCATAGATGGTAAACGGGGAGCCATCTACCATAAGATCTGCGCTGAGTTCCTGTTCCGCTGCAACAATGCGCCAGCCCTGGCTAAATAGTTCGTGTTGCTTTACCGCAAATGCCCGTAAGCGAGCATGAAGACGGTTACACTGTAACACTGCAGCGGCACGTGCGGCTTTACCTAGTTGCCGCTGCACGACGTCCTTGAGTGCAGTGGATAACTCTTCAGCGATTTCTTCGGCAGATTGCATGGATATTCCATCTTCGTTCTCGAGAACGCGGTTGGCGAATGAATGTAGCGCAAAATGTGCAAGGTGACCAAACTGGTTAGCCGCAAGTTCCCGCGGATCCTCGTCTACGGTTCTTAGCCTTAATATGTGGCGCAGGTAGAAGCGGTATGGACAGGTAAGATAGTCGCGAAAGGCGGTGACATTCAACCTGGTGAGAGTAGTTGTAACCTCGGGCATTGGGAGCATGGCCAGTTTGCTTGTCTCGGCAAACGGGAGCAGAGGCTCGGGAGTGGATTGGTTCTGGTCGACGTAAAACCGCAATGTGCGCGCAACCAGGCGATCATTATCACACGCCGTGAGTAGTCGGCTTGGTGCGAGCGGACTGTTATCGGCCGTCACTCTTGCGGTGACCACATGCGTTAGAGGCCTGCATTTAAGTGCGGTGGATAATACAAAGAGATCCTGTGCATACCGTGATTTGTTACATTGCAACCCAAGCTCCTCCCGAATGGAATCTGGTATGAAGGGATCGGTGTTTACGCTCCTGGGTAGTGTGCCTTCATTTACGCCCGTAACAATGAGCACAGGCGAGTCGTCAAGCGAAACCTCTAGCCAGCCAGAAAGTTGAACGCTCTCCATTTCTTCCTGTGGCGTTATCTCCTTGTCACCCGCCTGCCAAATCAACAGCTCCAGAGCTTCAGCTAACGTAAGCATGCACTGAACAATTGAGGGGAGTTGCGTCATACGCCAGGCCCGCAAGTGGTCACCTAGCACTGTAATCGCCTGGGCTGACGGCTGGTCTTGCGGTTTGCTATGGCGAAACTTCCGACCTCTGTAAATCGAGCTAATTATGTTTCTTAGTGGGACTGCCCAATCAGCTGGAGAAGATTTGTGGCTGGTTGCAGTCTGTTCCAACCCTAGAATCAACTCTACTGAGTGATTTAATTGAGGAGGCATAGCGGGCTCGCCCGCCTCTACTGTACCCGGGATTGCCTGCTGAAGGTAGACATCAAGAAGTGCCGATAGCGGTAATCTCGTTGACGTTTGGTTCCGAGTTTGCCCCTCGTTAGCCGAGCACGTATGATTGCTACGTTGTTGACGCCATTCCCGGCTCAACCAATCCTCTATGTCAGGATGCCTAATCAGCCGCGCGAAAGCCTCCGGGCTATGCGAGCGAAGAAACTCGGCTAGAAGCCCCAACATTACAAAGGGTGGGGTGCGGGTGGCACCATCAAGACTGGGGGGCCGTGCATCAATTCCGCGCAGCTCAATCGCTTGTTCTACAGGGCCAAGAAGTGTCTCATCTGCGCACGAGACAAATATGTGTTCGGGCCTAATTGTACCCCCGCCGGGCTGCGACGTAGTCTCGGGCTGCATTGTCTTTACCGGCGGACAAAGCAGTTCGCCTATAATTCTGGCGGTCTCCCGTGCCTGGTCTGTTGGTGACTGAACCATCGAGATGTTTCGATCATCCAATTCAACCGCGCGTGCTAGCCAGAAATCGGGGTTAATGGCTCCAAATTCAGTAAAACCTTCCTTAAGGGTACCATCCGCATGGATCAGCGCGACAACAGGGCAGCTACAAACATGAAGCAGCGAAGTGACGGGATATGGAGCATCCATGATGCCAAGAAGAATGACAGTATCGTAACTAGCTCCAACGAATCCCACAGGCGTTGAAATGAGCGTTGCTTCGCGTACAGTTTCACGATCGTGCAACCCCGCCGAGGCCAAAATAGAGTTACATCGCTCCTGTACAGTGTCCAGCATCTGCCAGCGTCGTGTGGTTGCTGCACCATTTGTGGTGCGTCCTGAGGTGGACATCACCTGAGCAAACGTAACGCCACCTGCAGCGAGCTCTCTTCGAAGTTCTATGAGTTGGGCGGCAGCGCGTAGCCATGGCATCATTTTCCCAGAAGTGAATGCGCCGGGTATTAACTCCGCTGCATCCTGTGGAGTAAGAGATTGTAATGCGAATGTCATCGCCAAGAGGTGATCGACATCGCTCACGGTGGCGAGAGTTGGAGGATTTAGTAGTTCAGGAAGGTCACCGGTTGTACATATTACCGGCGGTAGAAGTCGGATTTGCCGGTCTTCGCCTAAATTGACATCGCTGACTTTAAGAACCAGCAGCTCCCGTAGGCGTCGCGCGGCACGACGAGACGACAGCACCACCAGACTGCGGGACATGTTCCAAAGTTCTCCTTCACAGAACTTAGCGAACATAAATTCCACCGCAAGGTGTAGTGCTGGTTTACTATCGCCTAAAAATACTCGCTCCGCCGGCATATCACACTCCTCCGTTATGTTAAACCCAAACGTATTGTAAAGCGTAACCATTAGGTTAATATTACGCTGGCGCAATAATTGTCGAATTTATCGAAAAATTAATGCGGTTTAGCAGGATTAGCATGCTTTTAGGACTAAATTAGAACGCGTATACTACAATGAACAACGCCATTACGGAAACGGGAGATTTTATGACTGAACATATACATCATTTGCGCATAGCTAGAGCCGCGTTAGCTGCGGCTGCTACTCTTGTGCTTCCCAATCATGCCGCCGCGCAGCAGCGACATCATGAGACAGGGGTCAATCACAAGGCGGAGCAGATGACACTTCATCGCGGCAGAGTGACTGCAGTATCGTTAGGATACCACCTTACGTTTAGCAGCAATTTCAACGGAACAAAGCTAAACCGATCTAAGTGGATAGACAGCTACCCTGGTGGAGTGCGTACTCATAGTAACAACGAGCAGCAATACTATTCTCCGCATGGATATTCGGTTTCTCATGGCGCTTTGCATCTTATTGGAACGAATAAGCCAATGGGTGGAATGCGCTATACATCCGGGATGATCGCCTCCTATGGCCACTTTTCTCAAAAGTATGGCTGGTTCGAAATACGTGCCAAGTTCCCTGCGGGAAAAGGGTATTGGCCGGCCTTCTGGTTGCTTCCGGCTGATGGGTCGTGGCCACCAGAAATCGACATCCTAGAGATACTGGGCGACCAACCTGACAAAGTCTACCTTACCAATCACTACTCTCAGGATGGTCACCCGGCGGGCAAGGGCGGCTTTTATGTGGGACCAGACTTTTCGAAGGGATACCACACATTTTCCCTACAGTGGACACCTACCAAGCTAGTCTGGTACGTAGACGGAGTGGCACGCTACTCAACCCACGAGAACATTCCACACGTACCTATGTATGTGATTGCGAATTTAGCAATTGGGGGTGATTGGCCAGGAATGCCGGATGCAAGCACGAAGTTTCCTCAATCCATGGACATAGACTGGATAAGGGTGTACCAAAAATAGCTTTTGACAGGGCATGTGGGTAACCTTCCTGTTCCCACATGCCGAAGTATTGGTGTTCTACTCTAGTGGGGCACCAGTAACGCGTTTGAGGTGGGAGACATCGTTTAGAAGGACGACACCCTTCGTGCGACCCAGGGGCTTATCCACTTCGTGTAGAATGCTGATCGAAGCGTTATCAAGCCAAATTGCCCTCATGGTTGGTAGTGGAGCGTCCAGTGCCGCACAGACGAGTGATCGCAGACAGCTTCCATGCGCCACAATGACTACGGTCCCTTCGACATGAGCCTTACGGATTCTGTCTTGAGCGCCCAACATACGCGCCCACATGGCATTAAGCGACTCGCCGTTGGGGGGTCTAAAGGTGTAAGAGTCGTGAAGGTATTTTTGAAGTAGGTCTCCGTCGCCTCGTTCCACTATCTCCGCGTGATTAAGCCCTTCCCAGGATCCCAACATGGTCTCCCTTAAGTCCACCGTACACTGCAATGGTATGTCTAGCACACGGGATATGGTTAGCGCCGTCTCCTGGGCTCTGGAAAGGTCGCTGCTCCATATAGCTACAGGCTGTTCGTCGAGGCTTTTCAGTCGTTCAGCTACGCGTCGAGCCTGCTCGCGCCCCTCGTCGTTTAACGGAACATCGGTATGGCCCTGCATTCTACCGGCCGAATTCCAATCGGTAGTGCCATGCCGAACCAGTATAAATCTGCGATTACGTACTTCGGATGTCAATCAGCAACCTCACTTTTAAACTGTAAAAACAGCAGGCCGCGCAATTTGGCGCAATTACGCGGCCTGCGGGCAACTACTTGCCGGGCATCCCCGGGGCTGCAGCAGGGTGAAATTCCTTGGCTCCAGCAGGAATTGTAAAGCGGAAGTGTGCTGGTGATATTGCACCATTCACTACCTGATCCTTGATAGTTTCAGTTAGACCTGCGCTGGCCGAGAATAGCCGGAGAAGTTTATGGGTGGATTTGTCAATCGTTAGCACGACAAGGGCCTGCTTGTGTATTTCTTCTTGACGCTGCTTTGGAAGTTGCGCAACTGATGGAAGCAACATGGCTTCGACCTTTACTTGATAAGCAGGGCGACCGAACAACGAAGTAGAACCTATGATGCGTGCAGTCGCAAGATTGAACTTCATTTGCAGTACTGCGATTGGACTGGCTTTTTTTGGTGCAGGGTTTTTTGTATACATGCGATGGATGGGATCATAAGCAATAATGGTACTCCCGTTACTGGTGGTGATCACCTCGCTATGCACCTTAGCTGCAAGGCCCGTACCCGATATATGTACATGCTGAGAAAACAGGTTGGGAGCCTTGTAATACGTCTCTTCGGATATAGTCTCAGTAAACGAACCCTGGGGTACCTTGCCACTACGCTCCGCGGTGATGTTGGCAGAGAAAGTTCGAAGGTTACTGTAGATGTCCTGTGTCGACTTGACGATTCGCGCTGCCTCAGACAATGCTGCGTGCGCCGGCAAGCTTGAGGCCATGGTAGCGGTGATGCATAGTGCGGTGGCAGCAACCCCAAATTTCAGGCGCTGTGCCTTAACAAAAGCCATTATATTCTCCTGGTAATCCGAAACTGAAATTTTGGAAGAAACACCTTATGACCGAATTGGGACATACGATTGCATATCCCCGAAATTCATTATCGGTGACGTTTAACTTCCGTTGAGAGCAATGCTGCCAAACCGCAATCACGTTCGTGTGCTGTTACCACGGCTTGTGCACAACCTAACAATTATACCACGCCGAGTCTTACGGGTATTTACACCGCAGCAGGTACTGCCATGAGATTGCGCACTGCCGTTATCACATCTGCCTCCCGCATGAAGGCCTCGCCGACGAGAATAGCATCAACTCCCGCCTGGCGCAATTTTTCTACATCTGCCGGGGTGTTTATGCCGCTTTCGCTTACGACAATCGTGCCGGGCGTGTTTCGCATAGCGGGCAACAGGTCGGTGGTCACCTTCAGCGAGGTGTTGAAGGTGTGCAGATCCCGGTTGTTAATTCCGATGGTGGTTGCTCCTGCTTCTAATGCCTCTCGCATCTCCTGCTCGTCGTGGACTTCTACAAGAGCACACATTCCATATTCTGCGGCAGTGGCCAGCATCTCGCGTAGAGAGTCCGGTGTCAGTGCCGCTACAATCAGTAGAATGGCATCTGCGCCGCTAGCCCTACTCTCAAGTATCTGCCATGGATCGATCATGAAATCTTTGCGCAGAATTGGAATATTAACTGCGTGACGAACATCGCAAAGGTATTGCAGACACCCTTTGAAATACTGTTCATCGGTTAATACGCTGAGGCACTGTGCGCCTCCCGCTTCATAGGCTTGAGCAATTGCTACCGGGTCGAAATCGTGCCGAATTATGCCTTTCGACGGTGATGCACGTTTTACTTCTGCTATAAGCCCAGGTTTGTTGCCACCTGTGAGCGCTGCGCGAAAGGGTCTCACTGGCGGTGCATCAATCAGCTTCTCCTGTAGAACCTGCACGCCCTGAAGGGCCTTGCGATGAGCCACTTCCGTTTTTTTGGTGGCTAAAATCTCAGATAGGACACTCATATTATGTACTTTCCATACCCGATGTTAAAGTGACAAACTGATGTAACAGTTGAAGCGCTTTTCCAGAAGAAATGATGCTTTGCGCAAGTTCAACCCCTTGGGCAAGCGTGTCACTCTTCCCTGCCAGGTAAAGTGCTGCGGCAGCGTTTACGGCTACAAGTTCCCGACGACCGCCACAATCTGCTTGGCCTCGCAGAATTTGGGTAACGAATTCCGCGTTTTGGTGCGACGTCAGCGCAGGAGCCAGTTCTTCTAGTGTAGGGGCGGTTCCATGAAGGCCAAGAGTTGCGCGGCTTTCGGTGCGGCTCTCCATGCATCCGTCGCGAAGTTCGGTTATCCTGGTTAATCCTACAGTTGATATCTCGCCCAAGCCGGGTTCGCCGTGCAAAACCAGGGCACGAGAGCAATTGAGATTGGCTAGAACAGCAGCGACTTTTACCTCCAACCCCGACTCATATACCCCTAGCACCTGCATCTGTGCAGAAGCGGGATTGCAGAGAGGACCAAGCAGGTTGAACACGGTGCGAACCGCCAACTCGGCCCGAGGCTTTCCAACGTGCCGAAGAGCGGGATGATGGCGTTGTGCGAACATAAAACCTATGCCTAGTACATCAATACACTGGGCAATCGAACTAGGCGTTATGGCCAGATTAACCCCAAGTGCCTCCAGTACGTCCGCACTACCACATACTCCGGAGACGGCACGATTGCCGTGTTTGGCTATGTTCACGCCACCCGCCGCCGCGACGAATGCTGCGGTTGTTGAAACGTTGAAGACCTTGTGTACGCTTCCGCCAGTGCCGCACGTATCTAACAAAGGGGTTCGAGAACATTTTACCGGAATGAGGTGCGCTCGCATCTCCGCTGCAAAGCCCGTTATTTCCTCTACCGTCTCTCCCTTGGCGCGGAGAGCAGCGAGCATCGCACCAATTTGAGCGTCCGTTAACTCGCCCTCCATCATCAGGTGCATAATGTTCGAGGCGCTTTTCCTGTCCAAATCCTTACCGTGAAGCACGGTGTCTAAGAGCTCTCTATACTGCAATGTCATGGACTAACCACGCCTCGATGAGCCCGATGGTGGCGGGGGCGTGTCCGTGACAGACTCACTTAGACCCATAAATTGATCAAACGCTACGCCCTGGGAAATGCCTTGTGCGGCCTGAGTGATAGAAGGTAATGATCTCGTAACACCGGAAGCAAACATGTTGTCATTGGTGAGTGCCAGCGTGTCGTTATCCAGCACCGAAACCGCTCCTCCTGTTAGCGCCATGTCTACTTTGAACAACTGAGCCGTGAGTGGATAGGGTAGGGTATGAAAATTGCGGCTCTGGTTGCGAAGCGTAGCCACCAAACCCGTTTCATCAGCGCGAACCGCTGTTAGCTTGCTGCGGCTGCAGGCACTTACTACGTAGTTTCCTTGAAGGCGTTGGCCCACGTAATCTCGAAATCTGTCCATCACGAGCCACGTTGCAGTGAGGTGGTCTCCGTCAAAAACCAGCCCCAATTCTTCCATACCACCCGCGGCGGTGAAGGTGGAACTAGGCGTGGGAAAGCTCAGCATACTCATGTTATTGTGAGCGGTCTTTAGCACCTCGTTAATATCTACTCCCCATTGGTCGAGACCGTTTTGGGTTACTGCCCAGAGCCTACTCTTAAATTCCACCACAGAAATAACGTGAAGGTCACCTGCGAATGGTATGGAAGGCAGCGAATCTGGTTCCTTCTGACGTGCAAGACTTCGTGCGGCTGCTTCTAAAAAGGCGACACTTCGAATTGACGGCCGTAATAACGGCTGCGCATCTTGCCATGAGTGCACGGGATTCTCTACTTGAAGTGACTCCAGATACTGCTTTGTAATCCTCTCAAGGTCGGCAGGGTTTTTACAGTAAGAGGCGTAAACTCCCCGAATATTGCAAGTCTCTGTTCTACCATTGATCGTGAGGGTGAACCCATTTTCGCCATTTTCCAATGTGCATCCCGCATATAATCGGCGAGCATGCAGCCGCATGGCGTCACGAAATTCTTCAAATGTTAGTGCTTTCGGCTTACCAACCTGAACGCCAAATAGTTTCATACTCGACCGGTCGCCTCCTCTACCATGACTGCGCGCACCGAGTTTCTCATGTACTATTCAATGTACCCGAAAGTTTTATACTCGCCATGATGTAGCGGTAGATCATAGGTATTTTTGGTAAACATACCTGACCGTTGCAATATTGTGCCATGCATGTGCATACACTTTGCAGCAGGAACCCTGAAAGCCAGTGTTCAAACTTACTGCTATGCCGATATCTGCGAGTTCAAGGATGTGTCATGACATACTCACGAGCGTGGTTAACTGAGCCTATACGGATTGATACGGCGCTTTGGTACCGCAACCCTGCCGCCAATTGGAATGAAGCGTTACCCCTGGGAAATGGCAGGTTAGGAGCAATGGTTTTTGGTGGGATCACCGAAGAGGTTCTTCAGATTAATGAAGAGACCGTGTGGAGCGGAAGTTCATGGCCAGCCGAAAACCCCAACGCGCTACGCAGCTTGGGTAAGGTGCGCCAGCTGCTATTTGATGGCCGTCCGCAAGAAGCCGCGAAACTTGCGGAAAGTGACTTAATGGGATCGCCGTTACGGATGCCGCCTTACCAAACCCTGTGCAACCTAGTTATTCGACGTGAAGAGCCTGGTGAAACCATATGGTATCGACGTCTGTTAGATCTCGATGACGGAGTTGCTGCATTACGGCATCAAGGGTCGACAGACGCCATATACGAGGAGGTCTTCTGCTCTGCGGTGCACCAGGTACTCGTCTGTTGCATTGACTCCGAGACTGCGCGTGGGATTCACTGTACAATTAGTATGACGCGCGAGGCAGGTGCTCGGTCTTCTGTTGTCTCGCCTAATGAACTGGTTTTAGAGGGTGTTTGTGACAACGGTGAGGGAATAACGTTTGTTGCAGTATTGTCTATTGAACCTGTAGGCGGTGTGAGTTACGCGCAAGACGACACTGTTAGAGTTGAGGGCGCAAAGCGCCTTGTGCTTCGCCTAGCAGCTGCAACATCCTTCCGTGTGCCAGATCCGTTATTGCAGTGCAGGACTGTGCTAGAACACGCACCAAAAGACTATGCAGCGCTGTTGCGAGCCCATCGACGGGATCACCGGCGCAAATTTAGGCGAGTAGGTCTCATTTTGGGTCAAGGAAACCATGAAACCTTAAGCACGGATGAAAGGCTCGCGGCCGTAAGAGATGGTAAATCCGATCCTGGTCTTATGGCACTCTATTTTCATTACGCAAGATATCTTTTGCTCGCTAGCAGCCGAGAGGGATGCCTTCCTGCGACACTGCAGGGAATTTGGAACGATAGCCTTCACCCTGCCTGGGAAAGCAAGTTTACCATCAACATTAACACGGAGATGAATTATTGGCTGGCTGAACCGTGCGGGTTGGGAGACTGTCACCTTCCATTATTTGGACTTTTGGAGAGCATGTTACGACACGGTAGGGAAACCGCAGCACGTCACTATGGAGCCCGTGGTTTCGTTGCTCACCACAATACTGACATTTGGGGCCACACTGCTCCTGTGGACGGTGCGAGATGGGGTCTATGGGCAATGGGAGGCGCGTGGCTTTGTTTGCACATCGGGACTCATTATAATTACTCCAGAAATAAGGCTTTCCTTCGCAGGTACTACCCAATCATGAAGGAGGCTTGTACCTTCCTGCTGGATTACCTCGTGGAGGACCCACGCACTGGTTACCTGGTGACGGGGCCATCACTTTCTCCGGAGAATGAGTACATCCTCCCGAACGGGAATAGGGGTGTACTCTGCATGGGGCCATCCATGGATAGCCAGATAGTGCGTGCGTTGTTTAGAGATACTGTGAGCGCAGCGGAGGTATTGCAGAGGGACAGCTCGTTTTGCGCCAAGCTAGCAGCGACGGCTGAGAAGCTGCCACCTATGCAAATTGGTCGGCACGGACAGTTGATGGAGTGGCAGGTAGATTATGAAGAGGCAGAACCAGGTCACCGGCATATGTCGCATCTATTCGCACTGCATCCCGACAACGCCATAACACCGCGCAACACGCCCGAGCTCGCCAACGCAGCACGCAAGACCCTAGAACGCCGTATTGCCAACGGAGGCGGACATACGGGTTGGAGCCGAGCATGGATTGCGTGCTTCTATGCCCGATTGCTTGACGGTGATGAGGCCCATAGCCACTTAACCGCACTCCTTGCTCATAGTACACAGCTGAATATGTTAGACAGTCACCCGCCGTTTCAGATTGATGGAAATTTTGGCGGCGCTGCCGCCATGGTGGAGCTGTTACTGCAGGTTCATGATGGAGCTATTCACATACTGCCGGCGCTTCCTAAAGCATTTAAAGACGGGAAGGCTTACGGTCTTGTTGCGCCTGGGCGCTTTACTATAGACGTGGAATGGAAGAACCATTGTGTTAGCGCTGTAAGAGTAACGGCAAAAGCCGCCAAGAGGTGCACATTGCGGTTTTCAAGACCTTTTGCAGTTGAGGCGAGTATCACGGGGGGAACGTTGACGCCGGTCGGCAGTGATGAGTCTGGTGACTATGAGCTAGTCATTAAGAGCGGACAAACCTGCCAGCTAACGTGCGACGTGCAGTAAATCGTCAACTATGCTTCCGTGCGGTGGGCTACGCAGTTGAACCGCATTAAGAACAGATCGCATAGGGAACTTTGTGGAGACGATATGAGCTGTAAATGTGTGCCTACTCGCCAACGGAGTAGACACACATTTAGACTTGCAGGGAAAGTGGATCGGCTTACTTTTCGTTCAACTGGTGTGCAGTTTCCTGTACAATTGGGTGCATTGCCGCTGCAATACCGGCTTCACCGTGACCCAACTCCACATTCTTAAACAGCCACCAATGCTCTGTATGCGTTAATGTAGCACCCGGTTGAAGTTCCGTCAGCGGTCCAACTGACTCCATCTCCAGGAACTCGTTGTTGGTGTAGGCCTCATTATTGCAGTTGTAATCTGGGTACTGCGCATCTGGATGAAAACCAAACCGCTTGATAAATAGCAGACCATCGCGATCATACGCGGCCCATCCCTGCTTGTTCAAAATACCCAGCTTCTGTGGCGCAGAGTCATTAGGATCCTGGGTTAGAGTAATGAATTCCTTACCCCAGAACCAGCGATGATCAGCCATATTCGTGTATGTCCAAAGAACAACTGGTCTGGCCGGAAGTAGACTACCGCCATGACCAGCAAAAGGCTCCTGGGGAAGAATGGCCTTACCTCCCGGATGCATTGCGGAGAGTGTCCAACCTGCGAGATGCACTGCCCACAATCCCTTGTTGGTAAGATGCTCTACCACGGTGACGCGGGTACCGGTGGGATCGAGCGTAATTGTCGCGGATTTCTGAATTCCAGTTGCGGCTTCTGTTGGTTCAATAAGCTCCACGCTGTTAGGGCCAAGTATCTTGTAGCTTATAGGGGTGTTATCAGGCACGTAGGTTCGGGGATCGTTCTCTGGTGAGTGCCAGAAGCGAGTGCCTCCCCTAATCCTCCAATCGCCCAGCACGGTTTTTAGCGTTACGCCCGGCAGGGTAGCGAAAACGTTGCCATTGTCACCGGAGCCAACAAACGCGTATCTCATGACACGCGGGCCATAATCTGTGGTGAGTATCAGCTCGACGGTGCCATTGGTTAGGCGGATGTTATTGGAATACCCTAGGTATTTTACGTGCTCTTCCACTTTGACCTTTCCCTGTGCTAACCCAACTGCCGGTACAAACAGTGATGCCAGCGATAAAGCGCAAACTGCTGCCCCCATGAGTTTATTCATGCAGGTTCCTCCTTGAATGTTGAGTACACTCTCACCGGCAGAACATTCAACAAGGTTCTTTGTTTATCCTTCAAATCAACAAAAATCATGCGGGCAATACGATGGTTATGGTGGTTCCTTTTCCGCGTTCGCTCTCTATGGTCATTCTGCCCCTATGGGCTTCGCAAATGGATCGGCAGATAGAAAGTCCCAGGCCCGTTCCTCCTCCTGAGCGCGCCCTGCTGTCGTCTACCCTGTAAAATCGTTCCCCAAGGTGCGGTAAATGCTGTGCGGCAATTCCCGCCCCAGTATCCTGCACCATTGTAATTATGTGGTCATTGCTGCGCGTGGCCGTTAGGCGAATAGTTCCCTCTGGCGAAGTGAAATTGCAAGAGTTATCCAGTAGGTTACTGTACAATCTAACGAGATCATCGAAGCTGCCGGTAACCATGAGATCAGTTGGCGTTACCTCAGCAGTGATTGTGGCTTCGCACTGACGAACGCCGCGGCGAATGGCTTCAGTAAAAACGTCTGCCACAAGCACCCGTTCATGAGGAGGTGGACTTACCTGTGTATCATAGCGAGCAAGAAGAAGCAGATCCTGGACCAGCTTGCGCATTACGCCTGCCGCTAGATCCATGTCGGTTACCGCTTCACGAACCGGCTCCGGCAAGTCAGGATCACGTAGAAGGATACCTGTGTTGGCCATTATGACTGTCAAAGGCGTTTTTAACTCGTGACTGGCATCTGCAGTGAATCGCTTCTGCTGCTCTATTAATGCGCGTTGTTTTTGCAGCAATTCTTCCCTGGTTTTAAAAGCAAGGTATAAGCGGGCAAGCAGATCATTGCAAGCATGCGTTAGCCGGGCGAATTCGTCGTTCCCGTGTTCTGGTAACTGGCTACCGAGATCATCTGCGGTTAGTCTGCGCAGCCCGACCTCAAGGTTGCGTACCGGTCGCAGCGCCCTATCGGTCAGTGCAGCACCGCCGAACGCAGCCAGAAGCAGGCCGACTGGCAATAGTGTGAGTAAAGCCTGATTCATCTGCTGTATAGCGGCTCGTACATCCGCAAGCGGGTAGGCGAACTGAACGACCCCGATGGCATGGCCCCAGCGGTAGAGCGGACGGGTCAAAAGACGTACTACCTCTCCGTTGTGAGTGACTGTCGACAACACCGTTTCCCCACGAAGCGCTCGTCGATATGAGGCCATATCCCAGGGCGCATCTGTCGACTTTTGGTCTGGTGGCAGATTCAGTGGATATAGGCGAGGAGCGTCTACCGGACGCGTCACGTGATCGTTTGGTTGCATGCTGTCGAAAGGAGCCATCGCTCCGCTCCCGGGTGGAGGCGAGGGGCCGGGTCCTCCGGGCAGACCAAACGGTGATGGCGGCGGCTGGTGAGGATCTCGACCGCCGGGTCTGTTCATGTAAGCGCCTGGTGGAGGCATGGGCTGCCCGCCAAAGAAATCCTGAGGGGGGCGTCCACGCTGCAGAGGTGGGGTATTTAATGGAGCTTGGCCTCGGTGATCTTGCCACAACGGACCGGGAGGCGGCCCGCCGGGCCCACCAGGTCCACCAGGTCCACCGGGACCTGGTCCTGGCCCGCCAAGGCGGCGTGATAGGAGTGAGTTGTCAACTGCCGCCAAAAGGTTGCGCTGCACCGTAATGTGAATAATAACGCCTAATACGGCGAGCATGGCCGCCATCAAGCTGATGTTCCACAATAAAAGTCGCGTCCGCACGGACTCTGGTCGCGGCAAGCGTGCCATGGCTACTCCCCGGAGCGCAGGGTGTAGCCCAGTCCGCGCACTGTGTGTATTAGTTTCGTTCCGTCTCCATTTTCAAGCTTCTTTCGCAAGAGCCCGATATAAACATCCACTACATTCGAGAAACTGTCATCGTCCATCCATATTCGCTCCTGAATTACATCTCTGGTGAGGACTCGTCCTTCGTTGGCCGCCAGCGCCTCTAGCAGCAAGAACTCGCGTTGACTAAGATGAATCTCCTGGCCACCTCTGGTCACACGGTGAAGGGTTGTATCAATTTCAAGATCAGCGACGTGTATCCACCGGCTTCTATTCATTTTGTCACGGCGAAGAAGAGCTTGAACGCGCGCGAGCAGCTCGTCAAATTCAAAAGGCTTTGCAAGATAGTCATCTGCGCCGATGTCGAGGCCCATTACCTTTTCAGCAGTCGTCCCCCGAGCGGTGAGCATCAAAACAGGTACCAGCCTTTTATTGTTGCGCAGTTCACGGCACACGGAGTGACCATCACGGCCCGGTAACATGATGTCCAGAATGATTAGCCCGTACTCCCCTTCAAGTGCAACACGCAAGCCCTCCTCGCCATCGTGCACAGTATCGACCAGGTAGCCTTGCTTTTCCAGACCGCGCTTGACTGCTCGAGCGATACCAATATCATCTTCAATTACTAGTATATTCATTGCGTTTAACTCTCAAAAGCACCTGCTGCAACGGCTATTACCCGATGCAGCAGGTGCTTGTGTACCGACGTTAAGTGTCAGTTACCGGGAGGTGGCGGAGGCGGAAAGCCAGGCCCGCCGGGTCCACCGGGACCACCAGGTCCCACAAAACCGGGTCCACCAGGACCTGCGGGCCGCCCGAAACCCGGTCCACCAGGTCCCCCAAAGCCCGGCCCGCCAGGACCTCTTCGCATTCCCATTGGCGGCCGCTGTTTCGCTTGCTGTACTTTCATCCGCTGATCAGATGTTAGTATCGAGGAAACCGTTTTGTCGATATCTTCATGCATAGATCGCATGGCGTCCATCGTCTTGCCATTGTCTCCGTCAGCTATGGCCGCAGCCACCTTAGATGCCGCACTAGAACGCACAGTTTTCACATCATTCTCAATTTTTTGTACCTGCTCAGTAGAGAGGTGCAAAGTACCAATGAGCTGTAGCGGAATTTGTGCACTTTGGTACAATCTCGCTCGAGAGACCAGTTCGCCGGCCTTCGCACGCTGTTCTGCATTCAGTACGCTGTTGATCTTGTTGCTTATGGCTTTTTGTTTCTTCTCCATCTCTGCCCGATCTAACGGGGGCATACCAGGGCCACCAAAGCCGGGTCCACCGGGCCCACCAGGTCCACCAAAGCCGCGAGGTCCACCAGGGCCGCCAGGGCCACCAAAGCCGGGTCCGCCAGGGCCGCCAGGACCACCAAAGCCGCGAGGTCCGCCAGGACCGCCAGGGCCTAATTCGGACGATATGATCTCATGAATTTTCTGCATCTGCTCACGAGTAAGGTTTAGGTGCGCCATCAGCACGGGCATGGGAATGTCCAGCAGGTTGGCTTTGTGGCCGATGCCTCCCATCATTCCTGGTCCTCCCATGGGGCGATTCATCATTCTACCTCCGCCGAAAGGCGGTGGGCCGCCGGGGCCCTGTGCGAATGCCTGGTTGGTGCCCAACAGAGCGCCTAGTGATAGCGCGACCGCTCCGAGTATTTTTGCTTTCATGGTTACCGAACTCCTCTATGCTTCCTGCGTGTTGCGCAGCTCATGTCTCGATTCTGAGTGTATTTCGCCACTCACATCACTACTATACAGAGGCAAGATGAAGCGAATATGAAAATCCCCAGTGTTTTATATATTCCCGCTGCAAAATGGTTTTCTTTTTCTATAATGCCGCATTGATATTGAGGGTGTTTGCCGTTCATTAACGCGGGGTGCTGCCAAAATGTAGCGTATGCCCTTAGGGCGGATACTGTCTATAAGCTCCATTATTCCTGCTTGGCAGGCTAAGCGGTACAGGTTGGCGCGTACCTTAGGGGCGAATTTGCAGGATAATACCTGGATTAACGCGACTGGGACATTACTCCCGTGGCAAAGTCAAAATTGGTTTCAAACTTGTACCATTAATGCTAAACTAAAGGCTGCAAGCTGAGCGCGACTGTTTTGAAGGAAATAATGGTTAGAGTGAACGTAATTTGCTAGCCATTAAGTAAAGTGGCAATGCTAACGCCGCATAAGTAGGAATGTTATCGTGGCAAGCACTATTTTGGAGGTGCCTAAATGTCTAACGGCGCACCTGGGTCTAATAACGCCAAAAACGCAATTTATGCATTGTATTTTGTTATAGCATTTATTTGTATCGCTCCACCAAGCTATATAATGCTCCGCAGTTGTATTATCGAACTTGACAGGCGCTGTGCAAATTTCTTTTGGCAGGAATTAAACCGCCAATCGGCCGGCAGTAAGGTGAGTGCAAACACTTATAATGTGCCAATAAAAAATTACGAGTCCTTTAACGCTCCGGTCCACCCGTCTACCGCTCCAGTCGATCAGTCTAACACTCAAGTCGAGCCAACACAAACGACGACCAACACCGTTAGCACTGCGGAACTGGAAAGTGAGGAAAGACAGCTTAATCAAGCGGATGATGATTATACCCGTGGACATTATGCCGATGCCGAGCGCTTGTATCGAAAGATAGATGACAATGACCCCAACACTCTCATGGGAGATATTGCTCGCCATAAGTTGTCTGCCTTATTGGCACAACAGCAGCAAAGAGCTCAGCGTCAAAATATCTATTACACGGAGCAATACGGTTCTAACCAGGGTGGTGCATCGACAGGCAATCTTGCAGAGCAGTCTGAAGCCTACGCCGCGTCTCAAAATCGGCTTGGAGACGAGTATTTAAACGCCGGTAGGCTTAATGCCGCAAGAGCCGCGTACTCTCGCGCTGTATCTACTGCGCCATTAAGTACCGACGGCAAATATGCGAATGACAGAATAGAGCAGATTGACGCGCAATTAGGTTCATCGGAGCCTGGACGCTAGGCACAGGAAAACCGACGATCTATAAGCGCATTCATGTGGCTACCGTCTCTTTTTACGCGGCCATAATGTGGCAGCGTTTACCTTGGATATTCCTGCGCCGCTACGTTGGCACCGTACGTTCAGGCAAAACTCTCTGTGGCACCCGGGCGAATATATCGTTTAGTTCACGATATTGGGAGCGCGTCTCATGATTCACGATGGTATTACTGATCAATGTACCGCGGTTCCTACCCGCCGCCAACTATTGCGTGGTCTCGTTGCGACTACTATGGCGACGGGCATGTTGTCGATGGAAGGCACGCAAGCTCAAACCGCTGACCGTACCGTACGGGCGGTCAATATAATGAATTTCATCCGCGCTGAAGAACCTCGGGAGCCCATGGATTTAATTTTGCCAGTGCGCGAGCAGATGAAACACATAAAAGCGCACGGACTCGCTGCGACGTGGCTACTGCAGTACGACGCGCTGGTGGAGGGGCCATTTGTAGAGTTCCTAAAGTCGGAGATGCCTCCCAGCCATGAAGTGGGTATCTGGTTTGAGATGAACCGTAAGATTTGCGACGCTGCGGGTATACCATGGCGGGGTAATCCAAACTGGGAGTGGGATTACCATGTCCCTGTAGCCTATGCGATAGGATACACGCCAACAGAGCGCCGGAAATTGGTAGACACGGCGATGAGAACATTCCGACGAGTATTCGGGAAGGATGCTCGGTCCATCGGGTCGTGGAACCTTGATGCCGTCTCCGTTGCACACCTTTCCGATCACTACGACATTGATGCATTTGCAAATTGCCGTGATCAACTTGCAACCGATGGATTCACGATTTGGGGAGCGCCAATATGCGGATATTACCCAAATCGGGTGAATGCCTGGAGCCCTGCCGTTAACCACAAAAATCAACTCAAGAGTCCTATTTTTCGCCTGCTGGGGCAGGATCCCGTTTATTACTACGATAACCAGCTCTCCTATCCGGATACCATGGAGCCCGTGTGGCCATCTGGTCAGTCACCTATTTTTGTCGACAACTTCTTGCACATGATGGAGAAGGCGCCAGCAAGTTCGTTCACCTACGCACAATTAGGACAGGAGAACAGTTTTGGCTGGGCTGCTATGCGCAACGGCTACGCGATGCAGATGACCAAGCTGGCTGCAATGGCTCAACGCGGCGCGGTAAGCGTTGAAACGATGGGAGAAACGGGTCGCAAGTTTAAGCGATTGTTTCAAGCAACACCTACACAGGCACAGGTAATGCTAACAGATCCCTATGGACATACCACTACACCTGAGCGTACCATTTGGTATCAGAGCCGTTTCTTGCGGGCTAACCTGCATTTTAGAGGAAATGAATTTTATCTGCGTGATATGCATGTTTATCACGATGAATATGAGCAGCCGTACCTAACCAACCCGGCAACAATACACGGTATAGAACAACGGATGCTCGCTATGCTGGATGGTTATCACTGGAGCGATGAGAATGTGCGGCAGGGAAGACCCGGGGTTCGGGCCATGGGTAAGTTTGCCGTACTACAAAAAGACGGAACGGTTACGCCATTAACTATGACTGGCGGGCCAGATACGACCGAACATGGATCCTCAATGACGGCGACAGTGGCTGTTGGTGGTGGTGATTTGTTTGAAGTGCGGTTTACAGAACGGGATTTAATCTTCAAGCTTACAAAGAACCCACAGCAAGGACGCCTGCTGATTATTTTCGACTGGGTGCCTGGAAACAGCTCCCTAGTGGGGGTTCAACCAAACAGGCTGCTGTACCGATATCGCGGATTTGGCTACCAGATGCACATCAGCGGTGGCACAGCCGCAGTGACTGCCCACGGCGTACAGATTACGAGTGCCACCGCGAAATCGCTTACTTTAACTTTGGCGCAGGTAACGTGACGAACTGGTCAATTTGCGATGGATTGCTGCCACTTAGCCACCAAACTCATAGGTGTTTTAAACCGTAAGTTGCCTTAGTGGTGCCTCATCGGTTCCAATTTAGGGCGAAGAGATACCACAACGGCAATGCCGGGAGGTACCATGAGGCGGGCGCCAATACGACCAGGTTCCCCACTTGTAACCATTTCTACCGGAATGCTGGATGTTAGCCGCTTGCCCTTCCACACTGCCTGAACCATTGCGGTCGCTGGGGTTAGCGCACCCTTATCGAACTCAACGAGCACGGGAACTGCACTGGCGTTGTAGTTGCACACTAGCGCGGACTGCCATTCGTTGGGCTCCTTCGGTCCAATTTCAACCGAGAGGCGCCATGGTTGCAGCACGGAAGTTTTGATGGTTGGGCCGTCCACCTTAACGAGGAGGTAGTGGAGAAACCCCCCTTTATTTGGTGGCGCGTCCATAGGAGCACCACCTCCTCCTGTAACTATGTAATGCACGCCACCATGAACCGACGTACAGTAGATGTGTTCATGGCCACTAAATACGTAGTCGACATGGTATTGCGTAAACAGTCGTTGAAGAGCCGCACGCATGGACTCACTTTTGAGTGCATCGCCCGCAAATAGGGGATACAGCGGGTGGTGCATGAAGACAAATGTATGCAGTGCGCCTCTGCTGGCAGCAAGATCGTTCTTAAGCCACGTGAGCTGCTTGCCGCTAAACCCACCCTTTACGCCAACTTCTTCCGTGTCTAGTGCGACAAAATGACACCCACCGTAGTTGAATGAGCCGTAGAGCATTCCCATACGCTTACGATAGACCGCTTGCAGGTCGTTACGATCGAAGATTTCATGGTTGCCGGGCACGTTGTAGATTGGAGTGCCGGCGGACTGCGCAGCGGTCAGAAAGTGTCTGTACTCAGCTGCCGCCTCTCCGGGCGTGTCCGTGAAGCCATAGATTGTATCCCCTGTCCAAAGTGCAAACGCCGGGTGTATATTACCGATCTCTTTGAAGATGCGGGCCGCCGTGGGAGGCATTGGAACCGCGTGCCCGGCTGCACGATTGTCGCCACCCACAACAAAGATGAAGTGACCGGGCGATTGAGCTGCCTGCAGCACATTGCCTGTGGGTAGTGGGGGGAAATTGTAGGCAGACTGCGCTGCACAACAAAGTGATGATGTGAGTAATAGAGCGCACGCCGCGAAATAATATTTCATAGTGATGTGCTCTGTGTCATTTGCAGGTTGTTAATTCTCATCATGCTGCCTGTCGCGGACGTAACCGGTAGTAGAACAGACCGTCGGCTATGTTGTTGTTACCGTTCTTACCGCTTTACCTTTTCAGGAATTGGGAGTTGCCGCTCGCGCGCTGCAGTTGGTGGAAGAAGGTTGAATATAATGTTGACCTGTTTACTTCGCAGCCGGTAGGAGAGACCTATCTGCATGCAGTCGAAGTTGCGCAATACCGCTAGTTCACCGTCGTACGCCCGTGAATGATCCAGATCTATAAATGACTGGATACCAAATGCCCACGGTCCTCCAACCTGATACATCAGCCGGAGTTCGTTTCGTACATCCCGCCTATCGAAAAGGAATGGTGTGCGGCCGGCATCGCTAAGATACCGGTAGGCGGCAGCAAATCGCGATGTGCGCGTCGGGACGTAGTCGATTTCAGCCTCTGGGGACAGTATGTTGTAAATGCTTCCTGTAGTGTAAAGATTGAGCCAGCCGGAGGCAGCTACCCTGAACGAGATACGGCGGCCGATTAGGAACGGTTGGCTGGCAGCCCGCAACCGCAGGGCTAACCGCCCAGCTTGCGCGCCAGTTGGATCCTCCCTAAGGTAGCCAAACGAAGCGCGGGCATTTAGAAGTAAAGGCGCTCCGGGAATACGCTGAAGAGCACCCTCCGCGCTTCCAAGTATTCGGTTATCGGGTGGCGCAGAGACCGGTAAATTATGGCCAAGGATATTCGTTACACGTATGCCCACTTCAGGAAATCGCGAGATAACCAGGTTGTTGTAGCTTCGGTTATAAACATATTCGCGGTTTTCAACGAGGGCATAAGCAGTAGATCGTGGAGAGAACTGCAGGTTAAAGTCATTGGCGGCGTAATCTGAGTACACCGGCGGATTTAACTCGCTCATGGTGGAACGTAAGGGGTTATTTGCGCCGTATAACAGGTCGCTCGGAGGCGCAATGTCCTTAGCTGTACCGGCAATATCTTGTTCGTATGACACGTCACCTGTTGGGAGATGGCGGAAATTCACCCGTAAATTGAGGTCGAGGTTTTGATGCTGCGTAAGTATGGGTGTGCGGTGCACCTGAACAAAAATGCCGTCGGTGGTGTTATACCCGGGCAGCGGGGTAGGTGCTCCACCACCCGCATGCAGTGAAATCTTGTACGAGGGTAGTGTAATTAATGTAGTGGAACCCGCATAAAATGTCACATCGCGTGCAACGATCACCTTACCCGGCGTGACCGTAAGTGTATGAGCCTTGACGTGGTAGTCTGGATGGGCGTGTATGCAAGTGGTAAAGGTGCCGTTGGTTAGTACATAGGATCCGTCGCTGCGAGCAGTGATTTTCTGTCCGCGCATGCGAAAATAGTCTGTCTCTACAATGGCGTCCTCTACCGATCCCTCACGGGTTTTGACATTGTAGACCATATGATCACCCAGAAACGTTCCCTCAGATCGTTGAATACGCACGGGGCCGTTAGAAGTTGCAACACCCGTAACGGCGTTATAGGCAAAATCGGGTGTGGTAAGAGTAGTGACGCTATTATCCGTGGGGTCTGTAAACTCTACAACGACGTTTCCCGTTGCTGTCACACTACCCGTGACAAGATCCTGATGTAAGTGGGAGGCGTGTTCTACTACGATCTGCGCCCGTTGCGGGCCAGTCTCAGGTTGTTTAGGCTTACCGGGTTGCGCTGCATATACCGGCGTAGCAGCAAGGATAGCCAGTATAGAGGTCGGCAGGAGAGACCCAACGCCTGTGGCTGATCGGTGGACTCGTTTCATCTGCCTCCATCCGAAAGGATTTTTATTGCCGAGTGAATAATATCAGCAGCGCTCGGGCGCGTGGTTGCACTCTGTGCTACTGCGCGTTCCGCTGCTCGGCGGGAATCTAACCGTGCAAATCCCAAGCTTACCAGCGCCTCCACCGCGTCGTGTAACTCCGCACTTTGGTCAGAGGACTCCTGCCTACTTGTAGAGATCGTCGGCACGGCAGCCTCCAATGAAATTGCTGCGAGCTTGTCGCCAACTTCCAGGCAAATACGCTGCGCTAATCGCGGGCCGACGCCTGGGGCAAGGGCAACGGTCTTCGTGTCGTTTGCCGCAACAGCTCGCGCCAATTCTTCCACGGAGAGCGTGGAGAGAAGTGCAAGGGCCACACGCGGTCCTACTCCCGACGCCGCGATGAGTAGCCTAAACGCAAGAAGCTCCTGTAGCGAAGCAAATCCATATAAGGATAGATCGTCTTCGCGTACCACCAGGTGGGTATGCAAACAGGTCACGGTACCCACGCTTGGACCCATGCCTGTGGCGTAGCTGATCGTGTTTACGAGGTATCCAACCCCGGCAACATCTATTATGACGATACCGGGTTCTGTTCGTGCCACCGTACCACGTAGTTGCGCAATCATTATGTGGCTAGTAAACTACTTTGTTCAGCGGGTATTCCACGATTCCTTCGGCACCGCCGCGCTTCAATTTGGGAAGGAGGTCACGAACGGTGTGTTCGGCTACAATGATTTCCAGCGCAACCCAATCGCCATTTGCAAGCGGAGAAATGGTGGGATTTTTAAGCGCAGGTAGCAGTTGATTTATTGCCTCCAAGTCTCTCCGAGCGACGTTCATCTTAAGACCAACAAGCTGCTCGGCATTGAGGGCGCCCTGCAACAGCATTGCAAGATTCTCAATCTTGGCGCGCTTCCAGTCGTCCGACCACGAATCGCGATTCACTACGAGCCTCGTTGTAGAGGGGAGTAGGGTGTCGATAATTTTAAGATCGTGGGCTCGCAGGCTGCTACCTGTTTCTGTGTTTACTACAATGGCATCAGCCAATTCCGGTACCTTTACCTCACACGCACCCCAGGAAAATTCCACGTGAGCTGTTACCCCATGTTTTTCCAGGTAGCGTTGGGTAAGCCGCACATATTCTGTGGCAATTCGCTTACCCTGCAGATGTTCAGCGGAACCAATATCAGATCCGTTCTTGGCCGCAAGTACTATGCGGATAGGATTGTGAGTTGCCTTGGAGTATGCTAACTCCGCGACCTCTTGAACGTCAGATCCATTGTCCTCAATCCAGTCCTTACCAGTCAACCCCGCGTCCAGGATCCCCTGTTCAATATACCGTGGTATCTCTTGCGGGCGGATAAGCAGTGGTTCAATTTCTGCGTCATTGACTATAGGATGGTAGGAACGGCCGCTGCTCATTCTAAACTCATAACCAGCCTTTTTGAACAGTGCGAAGGTCGCTTCCTGGAGACTGCCTTTAGGAATGCCGATACGTAGAACCTGGTTCACTATACTGCCTCTCGGGGTAAAATTGGATTATATAACGCATTATACCCTGCGCCCATAGAATGGCTGCCGGGCATATGCCGAGAGACCCTCGGCAGGAAATACAGGACTTCACGCTTGGTAAAACTGCGCAGGCATCTATTGTGGCTGCATCCCGGCATGCACGTAAAGCGCTGGGTCGCCCTTGCATGCGTGGGCTTTTTACTGTTCATGATTGGGACCGGTGTCATTATCCAGGCACACCACGGTTCACCTCCGCTCTCGGTGCGGGTTGCTCAGTGGATCATACTTCATCTGCACGCGGGTATTCATCCGGGTACTTTTGGTCTGCTTCTCACGCTCTTCGGTGCTGCGCTGGCGCTGCTAGGTATGGGGAAACTAATTCTATCGCTTACGTCGGCGATCGAACCGGAGATGAGAGCCGGCGGGTTAGTCGATGTTATCTATCGCCGTCGCAGATTATCCATGGGATATAAGATAGTTGTGATTGGCGGCGGCACCGGCCTGTCAACGATGTTACGCGGGCTTAAGCGGCATACATCGAACATCACTGCGATTGTTACCGTTGCGGACGATGGTGGATCGTCTGGCAAAATCCGCAAACAGCTGGGAATCCTTCCTCCTGGCGATATTCGCAACTGCCTGGTTGCGCTCGCTGATTCCGAGACGCAGATGACCGAACTGTTTCAGTATCGGTTCCGCAACAGCGTTAAGCCAGAAGATCTGGCATCACCAAGGGTTGGTGCTGAAGGGTACGGTGAGGGCCTGCGCGATCACGCCTTTGGTAACCTACTCATTGCCGCGATGTGCGCAATCAACAATGGTGACTTTGAGCAGGCTGTTCGGCAGACCAGTCGTGTTCTTAACGTTCGGGGTCGGGTGTTGCCAAGTACAGTAACGCCTGTTCACTTGCGCGGCGAGCTTGAAGATGGCTCGATGCTTGATGGCGAAACGCGCATTGCGGAATCTCCGCTAAAAATCAAACGGGTGCGTCTCATGCCTATTGTTCCCGATGAACCTATATGCCCAGTGGATGAGGCATTGGAGGCAATCGCCACGGCGGATGTAATTGTTTTGGGACCAGGTAGCGTGTTCACCAGCATTTTGCCTAACCTGCTGGTACCGGGGATTTCTGAGGCACTGGTAAAATCGCGTGCAAAAAAGGTGTATGTTTGCAACGTCATGACTCAACCCGGAGAAACCGATGGGTTCTCTGCTGCTGATCATGTGCGCGCTATCGAAGATCATACTCAACATGGTGTGTTTCAGTTCGTTCTCGTGAACGTAGCGACTCCTGACACGGTCCTGCTAGAAAAGTACCGGAAGACCGGTTCGGTGCTTGTTGAGCCGGATCTTGAGCGGATACGTGCACAGGGCTACAGACCGCTGGCGGGCAATTTTATCCACGAAACTGAAGTGGTTCGTCATGATGCAGAGCAGCTTGCAACTGCAATCATTGGTTTGCTAAATTAGTGCGCTGTAAGTTGTGACGGCTCCTACGACCTTTGTGGCAACAATTGCGTTCGGTTTGCCTAAATGCATTAGTCTGCCATGCCCAAAAAATATACAGGCGTAACAATTGCCACGCCGACTGTAATTAATATTAAGGGGGCGAAGTTACACCGTGTTTGGTATGCGAGCAATGTGGTTGCTGATTATTCTGTGTGGTCTGTTGACAACTGGTGATTTAGCCCAGGCTGAACAAGCGGCATACATTGCATCGGGCCGTGCGTGTTGCGCAGCAATGCAATCCGGCCAAAATTGCACCATTGCTACGAACCAAATGTGCACGTGCTGCCACCCAAAAAGGGTTTGCTCCCACGTTTTCCATCTACATACTGTTACATGCTCGTGCGCGGAGCATCTTTTTCCGCTATCTGCTAGCGCCCACAATGTGTTATCAGCGGAAAGCGGCTTGGTCGCGGTTCTCCCGTGTACGTATGCGTGCAATCTGCACGATTACGGCACCGCAGATCCACAACAGTTTGCACTTCGGTTTGACGTTGGGGCTTACCAACAATCACCTATCGTTCCACCTCCTCGCTAACTCATTTTTCACATTAATTGGCGTGATGACCAAGACATCGGCGCGTTCCTGCTCCTTTGCATCTGGAGTGTGCATCTGCACGAATGCCAGGAGTCGAACTACGCCGGCTGCAGGTCACACAAGAAAAATGGGTTACTAGGAGGAGAATAGAATGCAAAGAGCCTTTACACTCATAGAGTTGCTTGTTGTGATAGCCATTATCGCGATTCTGGCTGCCATCCTGTTTCCCGTGTTTGCAATGGCACGGGAGAAGGCGCGCACAATAACCTGCCTTTCTAACTGCAGGCAGATTGGGCTTGCACTCACCATGTATGTGCAAGATTATGATGAGCGCTATCCTCAGGAACATCCGCCGACCAACAATCCGGTTGTAGATGACAGCCACGGTCAATTAGAAAGCGTAGATTACGGTTCGCCGTTCGACAAGATATTGCCGTATACAGGCTCAAATACGGATAAGCAGTCTTTGTACATCTGCCCAGATGATCCTGACCCGCACGGCAATGACATCCTGAACAGTAAGGGGGCTTGCATAAGCAATGGCCAGCCTCCCCCTGGAGGATTAACTAGTTACGTGTTAAATGCCTATTACATGTTTGGCGCTACTTTAAGCTCCATTCCTGAGCCTTCACGATCGATCTACATTGCTGAACGCCGCAGCGATGGAAACGCAACGACCGACTTCTGTGATGTGCACTTTCATCCGTGGCTTGGTGAGGTGCTGCCGCGCCGTGGCCCTAACGACACGACAAACCCGGTTGCCATAGATGCCTACCGACACTCAGGCGGCAGTAACTTCGTCTTCGCTGACGGTCACGCTAAATGGCAGCGATTTTCGCAGGCAGTAGCGCCATTTACAGACCATGATCTGTACGGTGAATTCCAGGCGTTTTAGTCGTTTTTCAGCAGTGCGCGGCATTGTTTTCGTGCACTGCGCAACCATTTTGATCTAGTGTTTGAGTTTGCATAATACAAACTATGGTTTGTGAAATGTTAAAAGTCCGATGTTCAATTGAAAGTTAAAAATGAAATGCATTTTAGTCATTCAGTGCAATAATAACTCCGGGCTGTTTCGCTAATTGCCCAATAACGCCGTGTGATCAAGAGGATCCCCATGAAGATTTCCGCAAGTCGTTCGCGGCATTGGTTGGTGTTTGCAATACCCACAATCGCCCTTATTGGTATAACAGCCGGGTGCGGCGGAGGGTCAGGAAGTTCCACTAGCTCTGGTCTGCCGCTCACCAAAGCCACACTAGCTCAAGTAACTGCAGGGCAGGCGATTGTAACCGGTTTCGGTTGCACGGACTGCCACAACCGCGGAGTTGATAATACCGCGGATACTCACTGGATGGCCGGCTATATTGGTGCCGCTGGTGGTACTGGCAGCGGAACTTACAACATTGGGCCGTTTCAAACTTATGCCGCGAACCTTACACCAGATACAACAACTGGCATTGGCAGATACACCGATCAGCAGATCTACAACGCACTGAAATTTGGACTTGATCCCGCTGCAACTCCAGACGCGGTTATTACCTCGACTACACCCGGTCAAGGCAATTTCCCGGCAACCCCGCATTACCTAGCTCCGCCCATGCCGTGGCCAGCCATTCGTCATATGACTGATACCCAGCTATGGGAGATAGTTGCATATCTAAAGCATGGCATTAAGGCAGTGAACAATCCTGTACCAGACAGTGGTGCTCCGCCAGACTTCTGGGCGAGCAGCTACACGACTACAGCCGTTGGACCTGTTACCATAGCCCCATATCCTTCTGGCAATGAGATTTACCAACCGTAATCTCCTGGTAACCCAGGTTATTAGTTGCGATGCCCCCCGGCTTGCATCAAAGCGGCCAGGGGGCATTTAATTGTTGGAACAACCGCGACAACAACCACAGTTGCCTGCCAGGTATCAGCCATGGGTGGATGACTTGTGTTGTTGGTGGCAATTCGGCGGCACAGCAAACGCCCGGTTATCTATCGTGCGGGGCAGTGCATATCGCTTCTTTTACCAGAACGTGACCTGCGAAGGGGCCGCATCTTCCGGTGATGCATGCCAACGTATGGGTCCACCAATTCCAACCAAAAATTCTTGTCTTAAGCGGTAGTTATTCGGAACTTGGATGGTCCATCGAGTAGCTTTCATAGTA
>DAIDKH010000013.1 GCA_027450145.1 Chthonomonadaceae bacterium
GGTTTTAAGTTCTCAGTCAATTGGCATCATGAATACATTGCCTGGGCGATTGACGAGGTGGTTGCAAGCCGGATTGATAATCTGGTCATAAACGTTCCACCAGGCAGCGGTAAAACCATGCTCGCCCGACGGGTACCCTCCATCCTGCCACCGATGCAGGTTAATGAGGCTTTAGAAGCCACAAAACTTTATTCCGTCGCTGGTTTACTTACTGCAGAAAAATCGCTAATAAATGTGCGCCCGTTCAGGTCTCCGCACCACACTGTGAGTACCGCCGCACTGGTTGGCGGCGGTACTATCCCGCGCCCCGGAGAGGTGAGCCTGGCCCATCACGGCGTTCTGTTTCTCGACGAGCTTCCGGAATTTGCCCGTGACGCTCTCGAGGTTCTCAGGCAACCACTGGAGGACGGGATTGTTCACGTGGCGCGCGTTTCCGCAACATTTGAGTTTCCTGCACAATTCACGCTTGTGGCTGCAATGAATCCATGCCCATGCGGTTATTTTGGGGACACTTTTCGTCAATGTACCTGTGTCCCAACTGCTGTACAAAAATATCAAAAGCGAATTTCAGGGCCACTGCTCGACAGAATAGATATCCATGTTGAAGTCCCACGCCTATCAGAAAACGAACTATTGCAAGTTCAACAGGGTGAGCCGTCTTCATCGATTCGGGACAGAGTATGCGAAGCCAGGAGCATTCAAACGAGAAGGTTTGCGTCGGCAATTGCTACTCCAACGATAACATATACCGAGGACTCACCACCACATCCGGCTGATGAGACGTCTGTCAACAGCGACAAAAGGGACCGTTACTCCCGCCCAATCTTTTGCAATGCGCAGATGGGTCCCGCTGAGATCCGCGAGTATTGCGCACCGTCCACAGACGTGAAAAATGTACTGAAGGCTGCAATACAGCAGCTAGGACTTTCTGCTCGCGCATACGATCGTCTACTAAAAGTTGCTCGTACAGTTGCAGATCTTGCAGGTAGTACTAATATTGAGGTTGAACACATTGTTGAGGCGACGACATATCGAAGCTTAGACAGGAAGTTTTGGGGCGGATAACCTGCAATTCGCAATTGAATTGCAGAAAAGGTTGACAGATGGCAGGCCACTCTAGTCTTGGTACAGACCAGAGTGGCCTTTTGCTTGGGTATTAATCAGTTCGTCGCCTGGCACCTTATTGCTGTGCACCTGGTAATTTCCGTCTATTAGCGGATATCAAGCGGTACATAACTCCTTATAATAGTTGCATCATAAAAGCTACCGTTAGAGGTGAAGGAATGTCGATACCGGTCTCGAATATGCCAGAAGAGGACTTTACGGATCCGCTCGCGAGGCTACAAGACTCCCACCGCAGGATTGAGCGATTTTTGGAGCTAACGCAAAACATTGCACTGCGCACGAATAGGCTGTCCGATTCTACGGACAGAGAGCACCTAAGGCTAGCATTGCGTTACCTCCGCAATGGCCCGCGCGTTCATTCTGACGATGAAGAGATGTCGCTGTTCCCAAGGTTAAGGCAACTACGAAGCAATGATTGTCTGCTTGTAGCCGCAACAATAGATGATTTGGAAAAAGAGCACAACGTTGCGGCCCATTCACACCGCAATATTGAGGAGCTATTTGAACGGTGGCTGAATAGCGGACCGCTAAACCAGGGTCATTACGTTCAGATCGTTCAAATGACAAATTCACTTCGGGAAGCTTACAGGTCGCACATAGAATACGAGGATACGGTGCTGTTTCCGCTCGCAAGCTCACTATTAACTGCTGAACAACTGTCGATAATAGGTAGCGAAATGCTAGATAGGCGCGTGCGAGCATCTGTCAGCATGTCAAGTACCTCCAAATGCGCAATTCGCCGACAGCAGCATCTACGTTCGTCATCCGACGAAACTATCCAAAACTACGAGAAATCAGGTGGTTCACGACCGTGACAACCATAAACCATTCACCAGCGCCAACTGCAAAAATTCCATACACTGCATTAGATTTCGCATCCAGTCCATTCGTTGCTTTCTATGAGGTAACACGAGCATGCGACTTGGTATGCAAGCATTGTCGAGCATGTGCCCAACCGCTATCTCATCCCCATGAGCTAACCAACTCCCAATCTCGAGCACTAATAGACCAATTCGCGTCCTTTCCAAAGCCTCCTACGCTTGTCTTCACGGGTGGCGACCCCATGAAGCGGGCGGACATCTTCGATCTTGTATGGCACGCAACGTCCGCCGGACTTACCACTGCAATGACCCCATCTGCTACGCCGTTGGTCACTAAAGAAGCAATCAAACGCCTTAAGGATGCAGGAATTAGTCGGCTGGCCGTTAGCTTGGATGGAGCAAATGCAACAACGCATGACGTGTTTCGTGGAGTTCCGGGTAGTTTCGACCGTACGATGGAGATTCTCTCGAACGCAGAGGATGTAGGGTTAACCACGCAGATCAATACAACGGTAACCAGAAGGAACCTCAGTCAAATTGATGAGATTGCTGATTTAATTGCCTCAAAACATATCGTGCTTTGGTCGGTATTTCTTCTCGTGCCAGTGGGACGTGGATTGGCTGAACAGAGAATTCGACCACACCAATACGAAGAAGTTTTTGATGTTTTATGGAGACAATCTCAGAAACAACAGTACGCAATAAAGACCACAGAAGCTCACCACTATCGTAGATTCGCATTGCAGCGGCTTGGAATTGATCCTGACGCGAATGGTAGTAACCTGCCTTCACAAGGCTCCCGCGTCGCCAGCCAACCTATAAAGGACAGAATACAACGCGCTCCATTGGGTGTTAACGATGGAAAGGGATGCATGTTTGTCAGCCACACCGGTGCCGTATACCCAAGCGGATTCATGCCTATTTCTGCGGGTAAGTTCCCTCGCCAGTCCATTGTAGACGTGTACCAGCACAGTGAGATCTTTAAAGCCTTGCGTAACCCTGATCTACTTGAAGGCAAATGCGGTCAATGTGAATACAGGACCATCTGCGGAGGAAGTCGCGCCCGTGCATTTTGTGTAACGAGAAATCCGTTGGCTGCTGAACCGGATTGTGTCTATATACCTACGGCATTAAGAACGGAGTCATCATGTTAAGTGTAAGTAACCTGCTGTGCGACCACAAGGCCGGTAACGAAAAGCTAAGGTACGGCCACAAAAGTGCCGACCTTAACGGACCACCAAGGCCAGTTGTTGTATGGGGTGTAACTAGAGCATGCAATTTGCGGTGCGTACACTGTTACGCTTCAGCCACGCCCGGCCCAGCACCCGGCGAACTGAGTCATGAGGAGGGAATTGCGCTCCTCAATGATTTAAAGAGCTTTGACGTACCTGCGGTACTTTTCAGTGGTGGTGAGCCGCTCGCTAGACCAGACACACCGGAACTGATTGGATATGCGTCGTCAATCGGGCTTACCAGTACACTGTCGACAAACGGCTTACTAATAGATGACACTATGGCAGATCGATTGGCAAGCTTGGGGCTCAAATATGCGGGAATAAGCATCGACGGCATACCGGAACGGCATGATAAACTTCGTGGAATGCCAGGAGCATTTGAACGGACGCTTGGTGCAATCGATCGATGCAGGGCGCGCGGAATTAAGGTTGGTATGCGCTTCACCGTCCACGGCCTCAATCGCTATGATCTCGACGAGATCTTTGATCTCTGTTTAGAACATGACGTTCAGCGTCTTTGCGTATACCACCTTGCCTATTCGGGGCGAGGAGGGAGCATGCAAAAGGTCGATCTAACCGCCGCCCAAACAAGGGACGTTGTCGACAAGATTTTTGAACGAACGCGCGAATGCCAACAAAATGGCAACGATTTAGAGGTTCTTACGGTCGATAACCATGCGGACGCAGCTTACGTTCTTCTAGCCCTTGAGGAGACAGACCCACAGCGTGCGCAACTTGTACGAGAACGCCTTGCAGGCACTGGCGGCAACAGATCAGGTTGTAACATTGCAGCGATAGATCCAACAGGAAATGTACATTACGATCAATTTACTTGGTACTACAACTGTGGAAATGTACGTGAGACACCGTTCAGCCAAATCTGGGCGGACGCAACTGATGAGAGATTAGCAATTCTCCGTGACCGAAAGCAGCATCTACCAGAGCGATGTAGATCGTGCAGGTTCCTAGACGTGTGCAATGGAAATTTGCGCACACGTGCGGAAGCAGCAACGGGCGATTGGCTGGGTATGGACCCCAGCTGCTATCTCACCGACGAAGAGATTGGACGCGTACCTGTTTCCGCTGTGGGTCGGATTTAGGCGATGGCGTAGGATATATTGTAGAGAGGCGCACTGGTGGTTCGCACCAGCACCTCTCTACTTTTAACTGTTCCACGTGAAACAACTGGATACTCAAACTACACAACCACACATGCTTTGATAATATCTAGTTCCCCATTTGCCAACCCCTGAAGCGTTGCAGGCACCTCAGTCAGAGAAATATGGGTACTTATAAAGGAAGACGCATTAATGTCTCCAGAACGAATAAGTTGCAAAGCTCTTCGGAATGACCGCGGTGTATGGTGAAAGGATGCACGGAGCGTGATTTCATCGTAATGTAGACGCGTAGTATCTACCGTGATCGTACTTCCGGATGAACATCCTCCGAAGAGGTTCACTATCCCCCCCTTACGAACCATGTCTATTGCCAATGTCCAAGCCTGTGGTGAGCCAACAGCCTCTATCACCATATCCGCGCCGTAGCCTTTGGTAAGAGCTCGAACTTGCGATAGCACATCTGTGTGTTCGTCGACATCCACTGTTTGTAACGCGCCGAACTCTTCGGCCAGTCGGAGTCTCGTTTGCCGACGTCCGACCGCGATGACCGAGCATCCGGCTAATACACTTAAGCGCACAAACATCAGGCCGATAGGTCCCAATCCTAGCACCACAACCGTCGCACCTGCTTCTAACGGTGCAACTTCGAGACCACGCACGACGCAGGCAAGGGGCTCACTCATCGCAGCACACTCAAGAGGGGTACACTTGTCTACTAACAGCATGTTTTTTTCAACTATTCGAGCGGGAACTATTGCTTGTTCAGCGAACGCACCGTTAAAGAACTGCAAGTCCTCACACAATTCCTCGCGACCGAGCTGGCAATAATAACAGCGGTTGCATGGCGCAGAATTTGCAGCCACGACCCTATCCCCCACGTGCCAGTTTGTTACCTTGGGTCCAACCTCTTCAATTACACCGGCAAACTCGTGCCCAAAAACCGCGGGTGGCGTGATCATTCGAGCATGATGGCCACGCCGAAAGACTTTTACATCTGTTCCACATGTTAGCGCGCGCTCAACCCTAATCCGCACCTCTCCGGAGCCGGCTGAACGTATAGGCACATCTTCTAGAACCGCAGATTCTTTCCCATGTAGGACAACGGCTCGCATATTCCAGCCTGTCATGAAACATTCACCACCACTTTCAGTACCCCATCCATCGGATGTGAGGCTGTGGCGAATGCCTCATTTAGATCCCGAAGGGGATAGTGGTGAGTTATTAGCTCGTCGACGTTGTAGTCGCCACCCCAGATCATTTCGGCGACCTCATTTTGTAGTGTGATATCACTGCTGTACGAACCAATCACTGTCTTCTCATTAACGCATACCTCGCCAACGTCCAATTGAACGTTATCGTTCAATTGGGTTTGAGCAAATAATAGTATGCTCCCTCCCGGTCGCACCGAACGCATGCCACTCTTCAAAACTGCTGCATGAGGCACTGCAATCACCGCAACATCCGCGCCATCCGCAACCCCAAGCTCGGTAAGCCCAGCACTAACCTCATCAGGTGTCACAGCTAACGAGGCGCCAAAGCGTAGCGAGCTTTTCCTTCTGTAGGGCAAGGGATCTACTGTCACAACGAGCGCTCCCATTGACGCTGCAGTTTTTGTAATTAGCAATCCAATTGGCCCCTGCCCGAATATTACTACGGCATCCGATGGCTCGACCTTACTACGTCGTAATCCCTTTACTACCGTATTTACAGGTTCCACCAGGGTCGCCGCCTCAAAGCTTATACCATCCGGTATACGTACCATACCGTGTCGTGTACAATGAGGCAGTACTCGCACGTACTCCGCATAGCCTCCACCAGCCGGCTCAAATCCCGCAGTGACCCCTGTCAATTTATACGTTGGACATTGAGCATAATCCCGATGTCTGCAATACCTGCAACTCGATTGGCAACACGGCACATGGTGCATTATCGCCACTCGATCGCCAACACTCCAGCCTTGCACATCCTGCCCAACTTGCACAATGGTTCCAGAAGTCTCATGACCAAATACGCGGGGACCGGGTAACGAACCATGGTGAATTTTTTTTAAGTCCGTGCCGCATACACCGCACACCTCAACTTTTACAAGTACCTCTTCAGAGTGTATCGTAGGTATCGGTATCTGTTCTACGCGCACGTCATCTCTGCCGTAGTAAACTCCAGCCCACATCCTGTTATTCATTTGCGTAAATCCAGAGGAAAGGTTTCAGGTTCGTTCAATTTTTTCTGCAACTCACTACTATAGAGACTACTGCCCCAGCCATGCATTGGTATCCGTTTGATACCCAGCGCGAATGCAGGCGACTGGTCGCGCAGTCTAAAATCATGTAAACCAGGGTTTACAAACAGCGGGCGGGCTATCTTAGAATGCACATCCTGACCACGTCCCTGCCACTGGGCTAATGTAAGCCCTGCGAACGTAACGGGTCGCAGAGACGAGTTCCAATAGAGGTTATGGTCCATTTTAAAGTTGTCACCCGACCAATTTCCACCCAATAGATCACCTTCATTGAAGTATACAATGTTATGTTCGAATGTAAATGACAGATGGTTTTCAGCAAGGCTTCGACGAATTTGCATGGACCGCGCAAACGCAAATATATTGTTTGTCACAAGATTATTCGCGCCATAGTGCTGATGCAACCCCCCAGATTGAGTGTTGTACACCACATTATTCTCTGCAATCACATTGGAGGTTCCTTCATCGAAGTAAATACCCCACCCACCATACGTTGCCGATGTGATGTCGTGAAGCAGATTGTGCCTAAGCACGGTGCCCGGCGCAACACCAAGTAAATAGATGCCCCCCATATCCGATAACACCCCTTGACCAACACGTTCGATTACGTTGTTAGCTATGAGATTGTGATTGGCCTGGGAGGGAGCATATCCCCACGTCCACCCCACGGAAATTCCTGTGTAATAGAGGTCTGCAATTGTGTTGTGATCCACAACATTGTGTGATGAACGCCCTATCCAAACGCCCGTTGCTGCTGGATGAATGCGCCCGCATGCATCAAATACGCAGTTTCGAATAGTGTCATGGCCCGCGTTTAACTTCCCAACACGCTCAACAGTCTCTCCGATCTTGATACCACCGCTTCCTAAATCATAGCCCAAACAGTTTTGGACCAAGTCATACCTGCACCCTTCTCCCAGTTGTACTGCCCACGTACCAGTGTGCTCTACTCTGCAGTCTTGTAGTGCGACGTGCCTTGCTGATGTCATTTCAATTGCGGCGCCAAGGTCCGCGTCAGCCTGCGGAAAGTCATGGCCCAAAGGAGGTGTTAGATATGCTGTGTCCGCAAAAGTGAGTCCCTGGATTATAACATTTTTGACAAATCGATTCTGTTCACCATCACCCTCAACACGTAGTAGACAACTGAGCCGGGGCACAATAACCTGTGTGGTCTCTGGCCGTTCATTTTGCACGGGTATATACGTTAAGGTGCTCGAAGGCCTATCCAGATACCACTGTCCAGGGTTACGAAGGCTTTCTTTAACGTTCGAGAAAGCGTAGCGATCCCCAGCATTGTAGTTTGCCCAGCCTGCCAAACTACATGTTGGGCCCGTGAAGGTAATAGTACGCGTAAGCGGATCAATTTTGCGGATCCTGTTGCGAGCCATTGCCCAAATGTGAACGCACAATACCTCTACGTCCTGCTGATTCTGAAACGAGGCCGGCACCTGACCTTGTTTGTACTGAAATTGATCATATCCAACCTTCGAGTTGGCAGGAGTCGGGTTAAGTGAATGCTGTACGGTGAACCATCCTCTAGCGGGCAAGCGGGGCCTTGATCGCCTTATGCCATTAGCCCACAGTTCCTGAAAATTAAACCCCGGTGAAGTCTTGGTTTGCCACCAGCCATTGGCACCTACCTGCCAGTGCGAAATAACCACGCCGCCTGTGAGGATCGGATGAGCATGCATTTGAGCCTTTATTATAAGTGGTGAGGTGCGACCACCGCACTCATCTGGAGTTATTACGATAGAGTGCTTTAGAGCGAACGTACCCGCTTCGATGATAATTGCGATAGGGCGGTTATAGTGCGGATTAGCTTTACGGAAGGCACTTACTTCTTGAAGAGCTCTACCTACTGTTGCAAATGGACCCATATTACTATTTGCAACTCTGTATGCGTTTGAACCACTCCAATCATCATTGCCGCGCACCGAAACATAAATGTCTAGCGAGTGTGCACAAATTGGAATGGTGATAAGCATAAAGATGGGCAGCACGCTTCTGAACATTGATCTCATAACCAGTACTCCTGACAAATGCAATCAGGCTAGTATTTGCGGACAACGCAAGTTATTCCTGCATGCGTGCTGCCTCAGCAATATAACCTGCTGGCAGTTCAGCATAGACTGGTTAAATCATTTCGTGTCTACAACTCAGGGTACTACCGGATGCTATTGTGCTAAAGCCTCCCTAAGAATAAGCATTTTCACCTGGTGGCACACTTATTCGCGCGGGCACAACAGTGCGCAATTTTATTTTAAGACGTAACGGGGCTAGAAGCATGGGGCCGGAAGGTGTTTAGCTTGCAAATACGTTGACCGATCACGCTAAACCTCCAGAATGGGGTGTACAAATAGAAAGCGCCGTCAGCCATTGTGGCCTGCGGCGCTATCATGACCTTCTAGAACTGGCCTAGTGGTGCATTTTCATCTTGCCGTGCATCTTCATCTTGGTATGCATTTTGCCATGCATCTTCATTTTGCTTTTCTTCTCGACCTTCTTCACAAGGACACTGGCTGGCATCTTGCACTTGCTGCAGCAGTACATGATTGGGCTTTTCTTCGACAGCCTGACAGCCGTTGGCCTATACTGATTAGCATGGGTAGCGAGCTTCATGTGACACACGGGGCAATACACTGCCTTGGTTTCTACCTTCTTGGCTGGCTTATGGTGCATAGCCATCTTGTGCTTAGGCGCCGCAACAGCAGCTGTGGCAAGCACACTTACCATTCCGAGAACCGCAGCAGCCTGAGCAATCAACTTAGTCATATATGCTATCTCCTTGAAAAATGGTAACCGTGGTTACCTCGTGAGCAAATTGTAACCGCGAACTACACGTGGTAACACAATAAGCGGGAATATGATGCAACCTCACCGATAATTGGGTTGCATTTGCATTCTACACCAAACGATCCAATTATCACATTGATAAACGCAAATGCGCAGTTAATCTACGGCTTTCAAACCACTTTTGTTTGCACCTAGAAACGATCCGGATCGCTAATCATTATCCCACGATATCTGAACAGGCGCAAATCCCTGTAGCACAAAACTTGCACTTCCCGGTCCTTTTGGGACTGGAAACAAGACGCTTAAGCTGAGGCCCAATAGTCCCTTATCTTCGTTAACAGTCTGCGTCACCTTTAGCTCGCTTCCTGTAATCATCATCTTTACGCCGAATTCATCTACTGGCACACCAACCGGTTTCACGGCCTGGTCGCCTGCTACAAAAAGGGTCATGTCGTCCAGTCGTAATTCTACTACCGTCGCACTGTGTCGTACTGTGTGCAGTGTAACCGTCACCGACAACAACATGCGCGTATCCAATTCCGGTTCGTTCGCCACCTCGGCAGGCGAGGCGCCTACTACACAGAACCGAAGATCACCGGCTTCCTGAGTGTCGCGCATCCTCACGATAATCGGGGAAGGGTTGGTGACATTTAAGTACTTGTCCATCCAGGCTAGGTAGCGTCTTATTTCATCCAGTCGATGATTTGGCTCAAGCAGACCATGGCCCTCGCGGGGATAGTGTACAAACGCAACAGGAATTCCGCGATGCTTCAGCACCTGGAATAGCTCGCGCGAATTTGCAATGTTGGTGTTGTCGTCGTCTTGTCCATGGACAATGAGGGTTGGAGTGATGATCTCTTTTAGGAATGCACCTGGCGAATGTTGCAAATATAGTTCGGGCTCTTCCCAGTAATAGGCACCAAGATAATCCTCGTACCACCTGCCTAACGTGGAGTTCGAATAGTCTGTTTGAAGGTGAAACATGCCGTACGAGGAGATTGCTGCTCCAAACCGTGTAGTGTGTCCAATAATCCAGTTCGTTAAATAGCCGCCGTAAGAGCCACCCATTACTCCAATTTTGTCCGGTAACGCGATACCAGCCTCAACACAATAATCAACCCCGCTCATGATGTCGTCGTAATCGCCACCACCAATATCTTTAAAATTAAGTTTTCCAAACCGATTTCCATAGCCGTCACTTCCGCGGTAGTTCGGGCGCAAAACTGCATATCCTGCAGCACACCAAACGGGCTGCATTCCGTAACCAAATATTGTGTTCGAAGCGTGTCCATGCGGCCCACCGTGTAGCTGCACTACCAACGGTAAGCTGGTATCGTTCGATCCTGCGGGTCGCGTCAAAAGGCCTTCAATTTCCAGGCCGTCCTTAGACTTCCATCGTACAACACTTTGCTCCGGCAAGGCATAGTTCGCAAGGAAGTCCTTACCAAAACCTGTAATTGTCGTTAAGTCACCGGCTGCCGAGTAGTACGTCACCTCGGGCGGTTGCTTATCGTTCTCTTCCACCCAAATCATTGCGCTGCTGTAGGGGTCTAGAGCAAGGTATTCACGCACATTGAACGCGTCGAGTCCAATCGCCTTGACCTCACCGTTGACAATGTAGACTTGTGATCCACAACCTTCAACAGTGACGAGAATCAGGTCTCCGCTTGAATGCGACCATTCGAATTCTTGAACGTCCCTATCCCAATCAGGAGATGTAATGGGTTGAGAATCGCCAGGTTTGGATTGAGACAACAGACTGGCAAGCCAATCTATCTCATTGATCTCCTCGTCATGCGCGGATTTTGCCGGGGCAACGAAAATCGTTGAGCGCGAAAACGAGACGGTTGGCTCCAAACACGAAATGAAGGCAACAGCCGTGCAGTCTGGCGACCAGCGGACATTGCTTTTGTCGCCTAACCGCGTACAAATAGTCTGCTGTTCCTTGTGAACAAAATCGTAGACACACACATGGGCAACGTGGTAGTCATTGGGATCGCCGCTCAGGTTTGTAAGATATGCCAGCCGAGTCCCGTCTGGTGATACCTGAAATGTCGAAATACCGGCATCCCCGGTGTATAGCCTCTTTGGCTTTCGATCCTCAATATCGATCATCCAGAACTCACGTAGGTCTCGTCGTATAGGCTCCTCAACGTAATCAAGCTGAAGTCTGTTTTCTTCTTCGCGCCGCCGATTTTCAAGTGACCTGGGAAGGGCTTGCGTTGTGAGATACACTAATTGCTGAGTATCTGGTACCCAGTTGTAATCAAGAACACCCTTGGGCACGTCAGTCACTTTAAATGGCTCGCCACCTTCCGAGGACAGGACCCAAATCTGATTCGTGCCGTAGAGAAGCTCGTCCTCATCCTGTTCTGATGTTACATCCTCGCGAGTAGATAGAAACGCAAGCCATCTCCCATCCGGTGACCAGCGAATATCGGAAACGCCGTCTGGGTGGAAGGTGATTTGCCTTGGCTGCCAGTCTGGTTCGTCCACAAGATCAATCTGCGGCTCTAGGTCGTCAATCACCCCATCAAAGGCTGGATCAGGAAGATCGCATATCCAGAGTTGAGAAACATTAGTACTCTTGTCGAAGTCACTTTCAGAGGCTAAAAACGCCGCGCGTGTTCCGCCAGGATGTATCTGTGGCGTCTCGGGTCTTTGCAAGGCGATCAGACTTTGCGCGGTAATAGGTAAATGCGCGTGAAAACTATCACTTTTTGACATATTATAACTAGTGTAGCACAACCATATTGGCAGATCGTGATAATACGATGACGGAGCAGTAACGTTGGCTTGGCGATTGAGAGGCTTGCATGTATATGACTAACACGGCGTTAATACCTAGAGAGCGGCAAGAGCAGTGGGAGCTTACGGAACTTGCACCGTGGGCGAGTAAAGCAGCATTGTCACGTGGCAGAAGGTATCCAGAGGAGGATGACGAGTTGCGAACAGCCTTTCAGCGTGACAGAGACCGAATTGTGCACAGCAAAGCATTTCGAAGACTAAAACATAAGACCCAGGTGTTTATTGACCCAGAGGAAGACCACTTCCGAACTCGTCTTACCCATACATTAGAGGTTGCACAAATAGCGAGAACGGTTGCACGGGCCTTGCGGTTGAACGAAGACCTCACCGAAGCCATTTCTCTGGCCCATGATCTTGGTCATCCGCCGTTTGGACACGCAGGCGAGGAGGCACTTAATGATGTACTCGCAATCTACGCACCGGGACGATCGTTTTTGCACTACGAGCAAAGCCTCAGGATTGTAGATCTGCTTGAAACAAGGACCGACGACAATAACGAAACTGACGCACTACAACGCCTAATGGGCCTCAACCTTACCTGGGAAGTATGCGATGGAATTGCGCACCATAGCAAGGGAGCGGCCGATTTAAATGACGGCTCTGAGCGTTCGCTAACCCTTGAAGGACAGGTAATGCGTATATCCGACCGAGTTGCGTACATTAACCACGATATTGACGACGCCATAAGAGCCGGTGTAATAACCGCGAGCGACCTACCATCGGGCCCAATTGGCCTCTTAGGCAATAGCCACAGCAAGAGAATTTCTCGGGTAATCTGTGATATCGTTGCATGCAGCCAAGGTATGCCCGCGGTAATGATGTCGAGCGAAGTCCAGAGTGCAATGGATGAACTGAAGGACTTCATGTTCGAACGTGTCTACTGGAAGGCAGCATCCGGCAACAACGATCTTCATAAAGCGCAGCATGTTATCAAGGCGCTATTTGCACTATACATGGAGAATCCTGAGCTAATGACGACGTGGAACAGCACCACAAATGTGACGACTGCCGAGCGTGCCGTTCAGGTTTGCGATTACATTGCAGGAATGACCGACCGCTACGCGGTATCCAGGTTTGAATACCATTTTGTACCACAGTCGATGAAGGCCGCACACTCCAATTCTCTATAGTGGTGCAAGTTAACTTTTACGGTCGTAATCTCAAAAATCTCCGTCGGAGACTGGAAAAATGATGACGCAGATAGAAATCGATAATGCGCGCGACGAGGCTATCTCCATGCTCCGCGCCGCGGACATAAGGCTAACCAACGAAGAGCAGGCTAGCATAGAAATCGCCGATTTTGGGCTTGGTAACCTGCGCATTTCAGGTCTTCAAATCGTGGTGTACGTTAACACTACCCGCTGTTGCGCGAAAGAACTCGTCATGTTTCCGCGACAGACGTGCCCGCAGCACATTCATCCTCCAGTAGGCAATGATCCTGGCAAGGAGGAAACTTTCCGGTGCAGGTGGGGTGAAGTTTACCTCTATGTCCCCGGAGAACCAACACCCTCCCCATCATGCGCTGCTCCTGCCGGCCACGAGCCATTTTACACGATTTGGCACGAGGTAAAGCTGAAACCCGGTGATCAGTACACCATTCTACCGGGTACTCCGCACTGGTTTCAAAGCGGTAGCGAAGGAGCGATTGTTAGTGAGTTCTCCACCACTAGCAGAGATGAGTATGATATCTTCCAAGATCCTGCAATTGTTCGCGTTCCTGCAGAAATGTGAAGATTGCTGGGTGATGCCTCAGGCCCCTGCCTAGACCGCTTTTGATGAGGTAATCAGGTTTGTGATGTCTGCGGTGCACCACTAAATAACGCGCTATCCTCTTGACTAAATTGCAGCGTAACATTTATAATGCTCTGTAGTTAATCGCTCATTCATTGTTGGTGAGCGTACTCAACTTTGCATATCAACCGGAGTTTTGCCGCACTTTATGAGCGAATTATCTACTACCTCTCACCCCCCTGTTGCGGCAATCATTCTGGCCGCGGGTAAAAGTACCCGTATGAAGTCGTCAGTGGCAAAACCCCTTCACACTATCTGTGGCGATACAATGGCGTCCCATGTAATTCGAGCCTGCCGCGAGGCGGGAGTGGAGCGAATTGTGATGATTGTCGGTCATCAGTCCGACGTCGTGATAAATGCTCTAACTGAGTTGGGGGTAGAATTTGCAGTGCAAACCCACCAAAAGGGAACCGCAAACGCAGTTCAAGCCGCTGAGGGGCTTCTTGGAGACTGGCCAGGCGACATTATAACCCTCGCCGCAGATACTCCTCTGCTTACCGCTGAATCTGTACGCGCGCTTATAAATCTTCGCAACTCCACCACCGCTCCCATGGCCATGCTCACCGCACGCTTAGATAACCCAACGGGATATGGGCGCGTCATTCGTAATGAAGATGGTACGGTTAACCGTATAGTGGAGGAAACGGACGCCTCGCCCATCGAGAAACAATGCAAGGAATGCAACCCTTCTTTATACGCTTTTCTGGGCGAATACCTGTGGTCTGCACTTAAACTGGTTGGCAATTCTAATGCCAAGGGCGAATACTACCTCACAGATCTCGTGGAGATCTTTTCTAGGCAGCAAAAGCACGTAGTGGCCAAACCCGTAGAGGATGTAGACGAAGTACTTGGAGTGAATAGCCAGCAAGATCTTGCTACTGCAGCGGCGGTGATGCGAAAGAGGCTGTTAAATCGGCTCATGGCCGCAGGTACAGTGGTTGTAGACCCTGCCAGCACATATATAGACATTGATGTTGAGGTTGGCCAGGATACTACAATTGAGCCATTCTGCATGCTGCTTAGAGGAACGCGCATCGGGACTGGTTGTATCATTGGGCCCTATACTCGTATCGAGCAGTCGAAACTTGGCAATGACGTCAGAGCGATAGCGTCGTGGATCAGTTACAGCACAATGGACGACGGCGCAAAGATTGGTCCATACTCGCAGCTTCGACCTGGCAGCCACCTCGCAAGCGGTGCAAGAATTGGGAATTTTGTAGAGGTGAAGAACAGCACCCTAGGGCCGTCTGCGCAGGCATCTCACCTCTCATATATCGGTGACGCACTCGTCGGGGCTGGTGTCAACATAGGGGCTGGTACCATAACGTGCAATTACGACGGGTACTTCAAGCATCAAACGGTGATCGGCGACAACGCCTTCATTGGCTCGAATTCCACTCTTATAGCACCGGTCTCCGTGGGAGCTGGTGCATTTGTTGCCGCTGGTTCACCCGTTACTGGTGAAATTCCTGAGAACAGCCTGGTAATTGCCCGGCAGCGCGCTTCTATAAAAGAGGACTGGGCGCGTGCTTACAGAGTACGAAAGCGGGCAGAGAAGCAACAACAGTCCACAAAAGGCTGATGCTCGAGCGTTTCGGTTTCAATTCGACAAGCCAATCTGAATCTAGTATCCTGCCGTGGGGCAACGTGAGGACGAGCTGAACGCATCTTGTCAATATGAGCAGATACTTAATGGCTCATAGAAATATCGGCCGCCCAGCGAGGCGGATGCCTCCCAAGTTTAGAGGCACACGCGACAATTAGGCTGATCTCGGTAAGGAGAACTTTGATGCAAAGCTTTGACTTGCGTATTTTTACTGGCAACGCTAACCCCGCACTTGCCACGGCTATTGCCGAAGACCTTAACTCCCCTTTAGGCGCGATTGTAGTGAAGAAGTTCTCTGATGGCGAAATAAGCGTAAAAATTGACGAAAGCGCTCGTGGTCAGGATATTTTTATTGTTCAGCCGACCTGTTATCCGGTGAACGATAACCTTATGGAACTACTCATCATGATTGACGCGTTCCGCCGAGCCTCGGCGCAACGCATCACTGTGGTACTCCCCTACTACGGCTATGCCCGTCAAGACAAGAAGATGCAGCCGCGTGAACCAGTTACGGCCCGGCTTATTGCCAATCTCATTACTCAGGCAGGCGCCAGCCGCGTTTTGTGTCTTGACCTTCACGCCGGGCAGATACAAGGCTTTTTTGACCTCCCGGTAGATCACCTATACGCTGGTCCACTCATTGCTCAGTACCTTATAGACAACGGAATATACAATGGAAACACCGTGGTTGTGTCTCCCGATGTCGGTGGCGTAGCCCGTGCCAGAGCTCTTGCCGAATCTCTAAAAACGCCCATCGCAATTATTGCAAAGCGCCGGCCGGAGCCCAATAAAGTGGAGATCATGGAGATCATTGGTGACGTGCAAGGCAAAATTTGTGTCATGATCGACGATATGATCGACACAGCAGGCACTATTGTCCAAGGGGCCCAGGCACTCATTGACCGTGGTGCCTCAGCTGTTCATGCTTGCTGTACACACCCTATTCTTTCCGGTTCTGCAATTGAGAAAATTGCCGACTCGCCGTTGCAGACGCTGCTTGTTACAGATACCGTTCCGCTGCCCGAGGATAAGAAAATACCAAAGATTAAAGTTCTCTCTGTCGCTCCTCTGTTGGCAGATGCAATTCTACGCATTCACGAGGATACCTCTGTAAGCGAACTTTTCCGACACTATGCACGGCACTAATCAACGGAGGGATCAGTGACCCAGCCATCACAATCGAACGAGGCACTTTTGCGTGACATCCAAGCACCGCTTGTTGCTCATGAACGTGCGGCATTCTGGTGGATGGGACAGCATACGTTTGTTGTCAAAATCGGTACTGCTACCATTTTTATTGATCCGTTTCTTGCAGACTGGTCGTCGCGTCAAACGCCACCTCTTCTCACCATGGACGAAACATCGGGGTTTACCTGGGCACTGGTTTCCCACGGTCACGGCGATCACCTGTGCCCGCAAACCCTTAAAGCAATTGCTGCCAACTCACCAGATTGTCGATTTGTATGTCCGCAGACTGAAACACACCGATTAGAAGATGAAGCAGGAATATCCCCATCGCGCATCATGCCGCTGAATGCAGACGATTCTGTAACCTTACACGGCACATCCATTACCGCGATAAAATCTAAGCACGAGTTCTTTGACGAGCACCCAGAACTTGGCTTTCCATATCTAGGTTATGTCATAGAACGCGACGGTGTAACGATCTACCACTCCGGTGACACTATTCCCTATGAGGGTCTGCTTACCACACTGCAAAAATGGAGCCACTTCGACTGCCTGTTTCTCCCTATCAACGGGCGCGACGCCGAGCGATTCACGGCCAATTGCCAGGGTAATTTGACGTTTCAGGAGTCTGTTGAGATCGCTGGAGAGCTGCAGCCAGGACTGGTTGTGCCAAGTCACTATGACATGTTTATAGGAAACCAGGAAGATCCCGCTAAATTTGCTCGTTATATAGAGGCGAAATATCCTACGGTTAGGTACTGGATTGGCGCGCCAGGGTCTCGCGTAACCATTTCATGACGACCCAGCCATTAAAGGGAACGCCTCACATCTTTACTAAAGCATTGTTTTTACTGTTTGCCGCCGCCGCCATCGGAGCCTGTTCGCTCACTATCACTGCAATGTTTCTGCTCTAAAAGCGCAGCGCCAACCGTCGATGGCGGTACGGTATTCTTAAGCTTGGCTATATAGTGTTTACTGACTTTGAGGCGGCGTGAGCCCCAACCGTAAATACTGCTCCGCAGGCGCCTCATAACGCCTAAGTACCTTGTTAATCTGCCCGATAAACGCTTCTTCGATAGCAGGATCCTCAATGCAGTCCTCTTGCAGTGGGTCAGTAAGAATGTCATACAGCAAGTGACGACCAACATAAGAGGCCTCACCTCTAAGCGGTGCAGGGGCAGACCCAGTCGCAGGAATCTTATACAGCGGTAGATTGTACGTGTGTGAGAAATATCGCCCCATCTCAATCTGCCCGTTCAATTCCCTGGGATACCAGTGGTTGAGCCCTCCAACTGGCATAGCCGTGTATGCATGCAGCGGTCCTCCATCCTCGCGTATGGGGTGACGCATATACACGTACCGGCCATCGGTGATATTTAGGGCCATACCAAAATAGCCAAATATTGCACAATCCCGTACCGCCTCTCCTCTGATTGTCGCTTGCAGGGGAATGCCGGTTTGGAATGGCGGAAGGGTACATCCGTGATGGTTAAGAATAGTGGGCATTATGTCAACAGTCTGTGTTAGCCCGTTGCATGTAGTGCCAGCCATGTCGCCGCCTGGTAGCCGCATGATCAGAGGTATTCTAACGATCTCGTTGTACATTGGCATTCGGTTCTTCATCCAGTAGTTGTGCTCCGCGAGCATCGTGCCGTGGTCGGTAGTCAAAATGATCAACGTATCCTCTAGGCGCCCCATCTGTTGCATCTCTTGCAAGAGCCTTCCCACCCACTTATCCGACATGCTGATGAGCCCTGCATAACATTTACGTATGTGTTCAACGGCATCAGGATTTTCGGTAACTTCGCTGTATGTGGGCCAATCAAACAATGGCCCTGTCCAGCTATCTCCATACATCTCGCGATATTCGTCAGTACAATAGAACGGTTCGTGCGGATCAAATAGCTCGACCTGCAAGAACCAGTTATCTGCGTGATGATTGTCGCGAAGCCAGTCTATAGCGGCAGCAATTGTGCGCGGGCCAGAGAAGTCCTCTTCGCGCACCTGTCGAGAACGATTTTGAAGATTGAGAGCAGTGGCCTGCCCCATATGCTCAGGCAGAGCCATACCATCCACCAGCGACGCCCAGGGATCGTGCTCCTGCCCCCGGTAAAAATCCCATGTGTTGAACGCAGTATGGTAATTCTCACCACCTAATTCAAAGTAATGGTAGTGATCGGTTATTAGGTGCGAGAAGACGTTCTGCTTGCGCAGTTCTCTCGGCAATACATCGTCGTATGGCTCAATTGGGCCCCAGTTTCGGTAAAGAAAATTGTGGCGCCCCGTCATGAATTCACGTCGCGCAGGCATACAGGGCAGTGATCCTACCCAGTGATTCGTAAATGTAATTCCTTCAGCGGCGAATTTAGCCATGGCAGGAGTACGCACCCAGGTGCTGCCATAGGGCTCCAGGTAGTCTCTACGAAGCGTATCCAACACGATCAAGACTGTTTTCATTGGTTTATGAATACTCCTGCGGGGAATTTGCGCGGCTGCCAGCGGTATTACTCTGGATGTACACCAGTGCCTATACCAATTCCTCTTGTGCACTCCCAGTTGAATTGCGGTATGCGTTCAAGGCTACAGGTCTGCTAAGTCATTATTATGAACAAACTTGCCTATTTGAAGTGGCATACCAACGGATGTGGAAAGTAGAACAGAGGCAGGAGCGAAGTATGATTGCCAGCTAATGTAACGCGGATGCAGGGGATTACCTTGACAGACGGTAGAACTGAATGATAGAATAATCTGACCTGCCTCTGTGGCGCAACGGCAGCGCAACGGTTTTGTAAACCGTAGGTTGTCGGTTCGAATCCGACCGGAGGCTTATCGTCGTGGGCGAGCCGTGTAACGGCTGCCCGAATTTCCTCATGACCTCTTTTCTAATGGTTTCGCTGGTGCTACAAGGTAATTGCCTCATCGGATGCAAGCCTGCCATCGGTGATTGAGATGACCCGATCACTTCTTCTCGCCAGATCGGGATTGTGAGTAATCACAACAAACGTTACACCCAGCGAGCTGTGGAACTCCCGCATTAGTGCAAAGGCTTCATCACTTGCGTGCGTGTCCAGATTTCCCGTTGGTTCATCGGCAAGAACGAGCGGTTTGCCGCCGGCCAAAGCCCGTGCAATGGCTACGCGCTGCTGCTGCCCACCAGAGATGTCCGTCGCGCGATGGTGCATTCTATCTACAAGCCCAACCCGCTTTAACAGAGTAACCGCTTCCTCACGGTCTTCACGAGTGGGCTGCCCGTGGGCGATGCTTGCCGGCATCAGAACGTTCTCCAGCACTGTGAAGTCTGGGAGAAGATAGTGAAACTGAAAGACGAAACCGATGACGTTGCGTCGCAGAGAGGCACGCTCTTCTGTATCCATGTTTGATACATTGTGACCTGCTATTCGCAGTTCGCCGGAGGTGGGCCGTTCCAGAGCGCCGATTAGGTGGAGCAAGGTGCTTTTGCCGGATCCTGACGGCCCGACGATCGAGACAAATTCACCTCGGCTTATTGTGAGGTTGACAGCGGATAAGGCTCTCGTAGGTGACGAACCACCGTAGGAGTAGCCAACATCGCGCAGTTCCACGAGTGGTTCCGGATCACCCATACCGTATCACCTCGGTGGGATCTAGTGCCGCAGCACGACGCGCTGGAGCTATGCCTGCACCTATGCATACAACAATGGCCGTTATGGATGCCTGTGCAACATAGGCAAACTGCCATTGGGCTGGAAAAAGATGGGATCCAGAGGCGGTGTTACCGGGCAATCGCAGCAAGCCAAAGATGAGTAGAGTTCCCGCAATCGAACCTACGATGGAACCCACCACACCCACGACAATGCCTTGGTATAGAAAAATGAGCGTCACGCTGCGACCGCGTATCCCCATACTACGCAATATGCCTATCTCACGCGAACGCTGAACAACCGAAACAACAAGTACGGAAGCGATGCCAAATGCCACCGACAGCATGGTAAACGCCTCTATCATGGCACTGCTGCCACTTTGAGCCTGAAGCGCGCTAAGCAATTGTGCATTTTGCCTCATCCATGAGCGGGTCTTGAGCCCCGTGGATGCAGCGAGGTGATCTGCCACGGAATTGGCGTCAAAGATGTTCCGTAGCTTTGTCTCCACCGCCGAGATATAGCCCACAAGGTTGAGGATGCGCTGAGCGTTGGAAAGTGAAACGTAGAAGGAGCGCTGGTTAACGTCTACAATTCCGGCATCGAAAATACCAGCCACTGTGAATGTCATCCTGCGGTTTTTACTAGACAGGGTGATAACCTTGTCTCCAACACCAACACCCAGATTATCTGCCAGTTCAGTGCCAATTACGCAGTGCTGCCCGCTTACGTTGAGACTTCCGGCAACCATATCCTTGCGTAAATCGATAATACCGTTTTCCCGGCTAGGTTCAATGCCATGGAAGGTGATTGGTTCTGTAAGCTGGCCCCGCGTGGCAAATCCTGCACCGAGAACCGTGGGGGCAACCGCCGTGAGTGCCGGATCTCCGTCGAGCTGATGGATCACTGGCTGCCAATTGCTTATCCTCGCCTCCAACACACCGTATTTCTCAATTCTCGTTACGTACTGCATACCCGGATGAACCGGGGTCCGTAGCTGTTGGGGTGTGCGGGGTGGCTTATCCCGGGCTTCCAGGGTGACCTGAGAAATAGAGCCAATGGTGTTCTGAATGATCTGTTCCTGCAATCCCCCAATAAGCGAGGCGATAAAGACAAATACCGTTACACCAACAGCTACACCTGCAACCATAAGTACCGATTGAAGCCCGGCAGCCCTAAAGTATCGAATGGCGACGCGCCACTCCAGGCTCATTGTGTTGCTTGCCCAGCCTGTACTACATCTGCGGTGACCCGTTGATTGACATGTACCAAGGCAGGATTTGTTACCACAAGGTCTCCAGATGACAGACCAGAAAGTACAACAATAACTCCCTCGCCTCCCGATGTAACGTCCACCTTACGAAGAGTGGCACGCCCATTATTCACCACATACACCTGGGCGTCGCCATCTGGATGCAGAACGGCGTCCCTCGGAATTGCGAGTGCATTTGTAAAGACTCCGGTAGTGATGTTAAGGTCCGCAGTAAGGTGGGGGAGTAGCTTTGACGACGGTTTCAGTAGGGCCACCCTCACCTCTACCGTGCCGTTGCTATTGTCCGCCTGCGGTACGATCTGCGAAACGCGAGCGGGCAGGCGCAAAGTCGGATAGGCATCTGGCGCCACGACAACGGGTTCACCCGGATGAATTTCGTGGAGGTCGGTCTCGTCCACATCTGCCCTAATTCGCATGTTACCCGGGGCCGCGAATGATAGAAGGCTCTGTCCCGCCGTGACGACCTCTCCAGGTTGTATCGAGCGCGCGGTGACCACGCCAGTTATAGGAGAACGCAAGACGGTCTTGTCCTCCTGCACCGCATCCATAACGTACTGCTCAAGCGCGGCCTGCATCGCGGCACGGGCTGCAGCAACTGTAGCACGATCTGCTATCATATTCGCCTTGGCTTGCACCACTGCCTGCCCGGTAAGAACGCTGTTGTGCAGCGCAATTTTGTTAGCTGCTAGCGTCTGGAGAGCAGCGGAAAGATTTGCGCGTGCCTGCGTCACTGCTTCATCTGCCTGCACCACGTCTTGAGTGCGGGGAACACGAAGCTCCTGAAGCTGATTGCCTGCAGAGGTTACCGCAAATTTCGCTGAAAGAAAAGCCGCGCGTGCTGCGTCGAGGTCACTTTGTGCGAGGGCGCCCTGTTTGTGCAGATTTGTGGCTCGCGAGAAGTTGGCACGTGCAAGCGCTAACTGCGCTTGGGCGCCTTGCAGCTGGGCTTCGGCAGCGTTAACTGCCTGCTGTCTGGCGCCTTCACGTACCTTCTGATCGTTCTGTTGAGCAATGACCAACTGGGCGCGCATTGAAGCCGCGTTCGCGGCACTCACCGAAACCTGGTTATTAAGGTCAGTGTTGTCGTGCAGAGCAATTACGGCGAGCTTAAATGAATGGGTGGCTCCCTGCTCCTGTGCCTGAGCCTGCAAGAGGGATGCCCGCGCTTGAAGCAACAGTGCGTGTGATCGTGACGCGGCGGCACGCAGGCTGCGCGCATCCAGCAGAATGACGGGTTGTCCAGCAGTAACCTGTGAGCCCTTATCTACCAAAACCTGCAATGCCTGAACATTGGAAAGTGGTGACGAGAGGTCTGCACGGCTGACTGCCTCAACCTGCCCGGTTACTGCGAGAACGCGAACCACTTTCGCCGGCCCAACCTGCAGTACTTTTACGGTGAGCGCAGCAGATTTTCTGCGAATAACCGTGAATGCCAATAATCCGACAACTACTACCAAAATTGCAGCAACTGCGAAGCCGCGCCTCATTATCTGCTCCCCACCGTCCTGCCGGCAGCGGTGGCAATAGTTTAGGGTTATTTGCGGCGAGATGAACGCTCGCCATCGTCGCGCAAGAACATATTGAGCAAACCGGATACGATACCCAAAGCCAAAAACCCAATGAGTGCATTAAGCGGGCCCATTATAACAAAGCCAGGTACCGATGCTGCTGCAAGCCAGAACAGGCCAACATTTAGACCGAAGCCAAAGAGACCGAACGTAAGGCAATTAACGGGCCAGGCAAAAAAGAGTATGATGGGCCGAATAAATGCGTTGGCCACAGCTACCGCCGCCAATACAAGAAACAGAGTAACAACGGAATGCCAGCCTGTGGTTGTAATTTTAATCCCGTGATCCACCTTAGCAACGAGAGCAAGTGTTATTGCCGATACCGCCCACCTTATGATCAGGTTTTTCACTTAAATCTCCTGCGCCAAAAAGGCATAATTTGCGACGTCACATACAGTAATGCACCACGTACAAACCGTCGCGCACCGTCGTTACAACAACCACAGCAATGGTAATACCCCACGCGTGATCTCAGCCCAACCGCGTGCATAGTACAGGATTAGCGATTAGGGCCATCTCACAAGCTTCAGGAACTTTGATGTCGCGGCCGATGATCACCAACGCAGGGTAATAGCCATCAGAGCGCAGTCTGCCCACCCTGCAAAAACTGAACTATGCGGTTTAGGGTGTCTGTTGATAAATCAACTGAGTTATTACAGAGCCCACCGCCTTTAGAGAACTTGCACTGCAATGGGCAACGTCGTCATCCACGGTATGCCACTGTTTGTAAGCGCCTGGAAGCGCTCCAGGCCCGGGAAGCGGCTGTATCAAGTCGATTGTAGATATTTCACCCTGTACGTTCATGGTAATGTGGTCGTCATCAACATCCTGGCTCTGATCGGTTCTGAAGATGTTGCCGTAGCCAAGCGATTTGGCAATCTGAAATACCTGTTGATTAAGATCGGGATCAAATTGCACAGAGTTCAGCTCAGGGTAGATACGCATATCTTTACCGCCAATCATGTCCAAAAGAATACCGAACGCAGGCGCCCCGAAAACAGGATTCTGTCGGTAATGAGTGGCGAAATAGTGAGCGCCCAGCACCACTCCCTCGCCCTTGCCGTTGTTTGCGCGAAAGTCGCCATAGTCCTCGCCATCATCGAACAGCAAGAGCACGCCAACAGGTGGAGGGTCTTTGTGGAACATGCGCGCCAGCTGCACGAGGACTGCGACTCCAGAAGCGCCGTCGTTAGCCCCAGGAATTGGGTCGGTGCGGTTCCAGCCGTTAGGACCATAAACAAATGGCCCTGCAGCTGTTGCCGTAGAATATGGGCCATCGGCTACCGGTCGCGTATCCCAATGGGCCATTAGTAGAATGGGGTGCTTGGCCGGGGTGGATCGTTGCGCCGGGTAAAACACGCCCACGACGTTGGTGATGGGTATACCGCGATAGCTAAACTGCTGCAGCACCGTGGCATTGGCATACTTCTTCATTTCGGATTGAAGATATTTTAACTCAATTGTGTGCGGCGATGTTCCTGGTACTCTGGGTCCCCATGCAACCTGCTTCTTCAGCACGGCAAACGCATCCTTGCCGCTAAAAGTAGGCACAGGAGGCTGCGCTAATGTGGCTGCCACAGACATGGTGGGCGCATTGGCAGGCGGATTCCCAGGCGCTACGGCTCTTGCCCCGCATCCGCCTGTAAACATCAGGATCGTCGCGCCCACGTACGTAGCAAGTTTATTGCTGAAGTACCACAAGTCGCCTGTCCCCCTTGGCAATATCAGGATGCTGTTTGAAGTACTGTTCTATCGACTGCTTAAGCGTTCGGGGTCCAGAGGAAACGATGTCGTCCTTATCCCATACCCGAAAGTACCCTTGTGCGCCATTCGCGAGCGTAAGCGGCATTGCGATCTTGTAGAATTGGTTTGGTTGAACCAATTTATTATCAATTTTTACGTTGCTGATCACTGCAGATCCGTGGTTCATCGCTACAGAGGCCGTTATGCCAGAAATTTGTAGAAATCCGCTGTAACCCACCGGGTAGAGTGTGAAGGACATCTTCAGTCCGCTCACTATCTGTTTGCCGCTTAACTTTACAATCGCCACTGCCTCGCTGGGAAACTGAAACGCTTCATAAATATCATCGACGTCAATCGTGCCGGGCCCCAACACCCGAGAGGACCGAACGAAGGATGCTGCCGCGATAAACGCCCCGTCAGTGTGATTACTCAGCCGCAGAGCATCCGCGGTGAGATCACCTAAATCGCTCTCGCCATCGTCAACATGATTTGTAGTGAGCGCAACAGACGTTCGAACCGGCGTCTCCGCCGAAACGGTAGGTTTTGCAAAACCTGGTGCGCAGACAACACAAAATACAAGCGCTAATAATAGTCGTCTCATGACCATACCTCACGCGCATAAAGAGGTCTAACGAGCCTCTGCAACCCGCTGCTGTTGATTCCATTGCAAGTACGCCTGCATAAATGGATCGAGGTCTCCGTTCATCACCCCAATAACGTCGCCGGTTTCCCACCCAGTTCGCAAATCCTTCACCATAGTATACGGTTGAAACACGTATGAACGGTCCTGATTACCCCACTCATTCGCCTTCACCACACCGCGAAGGGCAGCCTCGCGTTCATTCTGCTTTATCTCTTCGTAGGCTGCAAGCCGAGCCAGCAGAACGTTCATTGCCATCGCCTTGTTCTTGTGCTGCGATCGTTCGTTCTGGCATGTGACCACTATGTTGGTTGGTAAATGTGTCAACCGCACAGCGGACTCGGTTTTGTTAACGTGCTGACCACCGGCACCACTGCTTCGGTAGTAGTCTATACGAAGGTCGTCGGGATTAATCTCTACCGGAGCCTGATCGCCCAAATCCGGTAATACTTCCACACGAGCAAACGACGTCTGGCGGCGCTTATTCGCGTCAAACGGTGAGATGCGCACCAGCCTGTGCACACCCTTTTCCGATCTCAGGTAACCAAAGGCATTTCGACCTCGAACTAAGAACGTGGTGCTCCTGAAGCCCGCGATGTCGCCTTCACTCTCGTCGGCGATTTCCACCTCAAATCCTCTTGCCGCTGCCCATTTCAAATACATCTGCTGCAGCATCTGCACCCAGTCACAAGCATCCGCGCCGCCGGCGCCTGCCTCTATCTCAACAATGGCGTCGCAGCGATCATGCTCACCACTAAGCAGCGTCTCCACCTCCATGCGATCCATGGTATGAGCGGCCTGGGCAAGTTCATTGTTTATCTCGGCAAGGGTATCCGCATCAACCTCCTCACCTTCACCGGCAAGGTCGATATAGGCATCCAAATCATCGATACTGCGGGACAACGCGACGAACGGCCCAATGCCCTCACGCAATTTGCTTAGCTTCTGAAGCAGCGCCTGGGCAGCGGCAGGGTCATCCCACAACTGCGGCTCCCCGGACTGCACCTCTAATTCTGCGATGGTTTTAAGGACTTCGGTCGAGTCAAAGATGCCCTCCCAACTCTACCAGTCTACGGCGCAGATCGCGCGCAGCGCGGCGTAGTTCCTCCAACAATTTACATACTCCTGTAAAATAGATCCTGCAATACATCCTGTGGCGCATTATACCACAGCCAACATTTACTAAAAGGGGAGTGCATGGGTGATGATCCGCGGGTATCTACAGGGCTGCAAATACCCGCGGATATTTCAAACCGAACCTCGGACTAACCCGAGTGCTTAGAGGGGTACAGAACCTGTTGAACCGTAGGTGTATTGAAGTTCTTCATGGTAACCACGGTCACGCCGCTATCAGCAAACTTTTTGGCTGCCGGCTTTTTATTAATGGCGTCGATGGCTACCATCACTCCCTGGTATCCCATTTGGTACGGATTTTGAACTACCAGCGCCTGGATGATGCCGTCCTTTAGGTCGGTTATCTCATCGTTAGAGCCATCGAATGAGACTATCTTCACCTTGCCAACTTTTCCGCTCTGCTTTAGAAAACTAGCTGCCCCCTGGCCACCAGGCTGATTAGCCGCAAAAATACCGGTAATGGCAGGATTGGCGGTGAGCATATTGGTAGCCTGATTAACCGCTTTTCCCGTATCACTGTCATCGTACAGAGTGGCAACCACCTGTATTCCTGGGTATTTTTTTATACCCTGCAGAAATCCCTGTATTCTCTGATCGTTAGACGCAGCGCCCTTGATAAAGCCTAGCACGCCCACCTTACCGTTATCACCCATCGCTGCAGCAAGTGCGTCGGCAGCCTTAACACCAGCTGCCACGTTATCGGTAGCGATGTACTCATAACTTGGGTCCTTAGAGGGGTTCAATCCGGAGTCGATCGTCACCACGGGGATGCCCGCCTGAACAGCCTTGTCTGCAGGCGCGAGAAGTGCATTTTGATCGCAAGCAGCGAGAACAATAGCGTTTACTCCCGCAGTTATCTCGTTATTCACAACATCCACCTGCCCGGTTACATCCGTCTCCTGGGCTGGGCCATTGAAGACGATGGTTGCGTTCTTCTTTGCCGCGGCAGCCTCGGCACCTAGTTTTACAGTTAGCCAGTAGGAATTCGCTGTACCCTTCGGTATCACCGCAATCTTCAGCGGGGTTCCACTCGATGTGCCTCCCGCCGGCGTACTGTTGGGCGCCGGTTTGGCGCAGCCACCAAGCAATATGCCAAGACCCAAAATACCTATCGAGACTCTCCGCATCGTCGAACAGGAGTACATTCTGAACTCTCCTCTAAATTATCAGCGTTAACTTTCCTGCGACTGAGTTTCACCAAAGATATACCAAAGTCCTTCACTATTCTTCAGAATATCGAGCAAAATAAACTTCTGTAAGCCATCCTGCGATTGTGATGATCTCAGTTTGAGGATATGGGACGCCCAAAACAGACAGTTTTCATAACGGACATCTCATCTATGGCGAATCGCACGCCCTCGCGTCCCATACCGCTCTGCTTAATCCCACCGTACGGCATCAGGTCTGACCGAAATGTGGTGGACTCATTTACAATAACGGTGCCGGCCTGCAATTCACGGGCAGCTCGCATCGCCTCCTCGTAATTGTTCGTCCAAATTGCTGCGTTCAGTCCGTAGTCAGTACTATTCGCAATGGCAATTGCCTCATCAAACTGCGTGTATTGCAAAAACATTACCACGGGGCCAAATGCCTCCTGTTGCAGCATGCGACCACCGTGTTCTACCGATGTAAGCACTGTAGGAAGGTAGATGCACTCTGCTTCCCGCTTTCCACCCACAACGACCTGTGCCCCGGCGCTTTTAAGGTCCGCTACAAGCTTCTCAATGCGGTCGCATGCCTCCCTTGAGATAAGGGTACCAACATCCGTGGTATCGCTAACCGGGTCACCCACCACCAGCTTCGATGCAACCTCACTTACCATTGTTAGTAGGTCACCGAGAATAGTGCGGTGCGCGATGACCCTCTGCACGCTTATACAGAGCTGCCCTGCTACTGCGAAGGCACCGCGAACGATGGCATTTGCAGTGGCCTCCAAATTAGCTGACGGTGTTACCACTAACGGGCTATTGCCACCAAGCTCTAGTGACACCTTCTTGAACCCGGCCGCGGCAGGAAGACGAACACCCACCTCACGACTGCCTGTAAACGAGAGCATTGCTATGTTTGGATGTCGGACGAGCGCATCGCCAGCCTCCTCACCCAGGCCGGTTATGACCAGTAATCCATTTTCTGGTACCCCAGCGTTGAGCAGCAGATCGCGCAACAGCAGGGAACTTAGGGGCGTCTGCTCTGCTGGTTTAAGCACAATGCTGTTTCCTGCTGCGAGAGCAGGGGCAATCTTGTGCGCAGCCAGTGCCAGCGGTACATTCCAGGGGGTAATGCCACCGATGATGCCTCGAGGTTCACGCATGCAGTATCCTGTCATCGCAGCTCCATTGGGTAGAGCATCCAATGCTAGAACGTCACCTGGAGGGGCCACTAATTCCGCAGCCGCGAGGTCAAAGATAGAGGCGGCCCTATCTACCTCGGCGCGGGTTTCACGGATGGTTTTGCCTGCTTCGCGTGTAAGCAAAACACTAAGCTCGTCCCTATGCTCTTGCAGCTGGCCAGCAGCGCCTGTAAGCATCCGTCGTCTATCGTGAAGGGTAGTAGCCCGCATACCGGCCGCTCCTTCACGAGCGGTCTCTATAGCTTCATCGACCTCGCGGACCATGTTGCGCGGAGCGAAGCCAACTACCTCCCCCGAATACGGATTGCGCACGGTTAGCTTATCGCCCATCACCTTAATTCTCCTTTGCGTGCGGCCCCCCGAATGTTGACTCGGTTGCATTCTTCCGCTCAGAAGTGACTACAACCGTAACGCTCCACGGAGGCAGATGAATTTGGCGCACGCGGCCATTCTTAACGAGCCGTCTGCAGGTTAACTGCATATTCATACGAGCTGTGGTGGTGTATACCGCAGCCGCCGTACCTTGGAGTCCCTGAAGATTGAGATTGAGGGGCAGAGAATGATGCGGGTTGACGAGCAGCACAGTAGTGCCGGCAGCAGTTTGAAATGCTGCAGCATTCATCCATATACCGTCTGCAGTATTAAACTTGGGAACGGTGCTAACCACGGAATGGCACAACGACCCTGGTGGCACGTTTGTGAACACCTTTTGCAGCACGTAATAGATTGGATACCTGGTATATTCCTTATCGTCTGCCACCAACACTTCATTCGGTGCAATGCCGGGGGCGTAACCGTCCCACCAAAACCAGTAGTTGTTGCGCACGCATTCCATATCGGAGCATAGTCTTCGGGCAGACATTACTGCTATGTCAATTGTGGGTGTGTCTTTTTCTCCGTTTTCAATATAGCTGTATTCCGTCATCCACTCGTCTTTGTGCCACATATCGCAACTAGCAGCCCATTGTTTCAATACCTTTACCGATCCGCCCCAATTGTAGCTGTGAGATGAACAACCCCAAATGGCGCTGTCGAGCTTAGGGTCGCTCATGAACGCGGGGAAGCCGTTGCCGCCCAGAAACGCCATACTGCACCCCCAGTTCTTGCCGGTGTCATAGGCTCCATCCTCGGGCCCAAGCAACTTCACCATTTCAAATCCGTTTGTATCCAACTTCCTTCGCAGTGCCTCAACCACACGGTAGTATTGTGCGTAATCAAACCTAGCCTCGTTGACGAAATGCATACTGTCATAGGTTGCTGTATTGGTTGGTTCGTTTTGGATGGTAATTGCGATGGGCAGTGGTAGGCGCTTGTTGTGAATGAATTTGCAGATATTCACGAAATAGTTAGTGAATGCATCTTCACGATCTATGCGGAGATTTGCTGACGCAACTATGGGGGGATTTTTCATTCCCACAAATGGTGACCAAGAGCACAAAATATATCTAAGGTGATACCGCGTAAGCAGGGATATCTTATTGCAAACCAGGTCCATCGCCATCGGATTAACGGCACCATTATCGTTCAGCCCGTCATTATGATCAAGATAAATCCTGTCTATGGTCATGCCCAGATGCTTATATAGGTCATTGATCACGACATCTGGTATTTTTGGTGCCGCAAAATAGGCATTACAGCCCCAACCCTTCACAGTCTGCATGGCCTGTGGTAACACGGTAACAGTATTCTGCTGGGCCGCTGCGCTATGTTCCAGGAAGAATACAAACGAAAGTGCGAGCAACGATCTAAAGGTTCGTTTTAAAAGCCTGCAAGCAGTTAGAGGTGTTAGCACACTCGGTCTCCCGTTGATCTGCCAGCTCGAATAATTCACACATGTGAGTGCGCTCCGGGTACTGGGTACTGATTTTTACAGGTTAGCTAGTCCATGTTAGTTGAACTGAGTTAACAGCGTTGCCATAGCTACACGCGCCTATCAGGTTGCGTTTGTGCGTATGCGCCGGCCTAGTCGGAAACCGGCTCGCCGAAGCAGAAGCATACTCCATAGGGATCCTGAGCAAAAAACACCTGGTACTTGCTGCCATTGTGTACCTGCACCGTCACATCCGAAGGCGCTATGTGTGCTGCTTTCAGCTGATTGTGAAGCCCGATCAAACCTGTAACGGCAAAATAGCAGCTTGCCTGCTCAGGATCTAGATTATTGACTTCAAGCCCAATCTCGACCCCTCCTCTGCGCAGGAAAGCATTTGAATTAGTCTGTCTGGTGACTGCAAACCCTAGCACTAAAGTGTAATATCCCAGCGCAGGACCGAGTGTTTTTGCTGGCAACCTCATAATGTCGGTATCACCAATTGGGAAGGCTCTAATGAAGGATGGCTCGCTATGGGGTTCCCGCATACCAAACCACGGCTCTGTCACCAGGCACTCTTGCAGCCAACTACGGTCGTTTTCATCGACAATCTGCCCGCCAAGTTCCGCAGCAAGCTTATAGTGATGGCTGAACTGGTACCGGTCACCAAGTGCGGCATAGGCGCGGGCGAGAGCCTCGTGCGCAAACGGAAGGTCCCAATCCGCCATGCCAGGCGCGCTGCAACTTTCAAGGTACAACTGGGCATGAAGGAGCGATGCCGCCCCCTGTTTTAACAAGGCATTTGCGCGGGATATTTGCCATTCGCCACGTCCCATTTGCACTTCCGTACCAACTTCACCCCAATGGTAGCGGGAAGCATGCGCCTCATGCAGCATCTGTGCGTCGTCGCACGCAGATCGGTCACTGCGCTCCATGAGCTCCCAAACGTGGTTGAACAGGTCTATAGCAAAAGTACGGTGAACATCCGCACGTCCGGCGTCATTGGCAGGCTCTAGCATTGTTGCGTTCCTCACATACCGCTTCACTCGCGGAAACACCACTCGGCTTCTGGCGGCTTACGCGCTCAAATCTCGCGTCACGATTGGATGGACTGCCAAATTAGCACGGCATTTCAGCGGATTTCATAACAACCTCTCTCTTTAGTATCCGAATGGGCTGATTACCAGTCACTTCCACCAGTATCCTGGTCACCGAAATCCATGCCACCTGTGTCTTGATCACCGAAATCCATGCCGCCTGTGTCTTGATCACCGAAATCCATGCCGCCAGTGTCTTGATCACCGAAGTCAACTCCACCTGTGTCCTGGTTACCGAAGTCAACTCCACCTGTGTCCTGGTTACCGAAGTCAACTCCACCTGTGTCCTGGTTACCGAAGTCGAAATCAGCTCCTGGCTGGGTGTTGATGTCTGCCTGGTTGTTGAAGTCCAATCCTCCCGTATCCTGAAAATCTGGACCGTTCATCCCAGCTGCCATCTGTCCAGCCAGAAACGGATCGGCCGTAAACCCGCCTGTCGGATCAACGAAAACAGGGTAAGGAATGGGATCATCGTAGGTATTCAATAGCGATCCAAGCAGAAATCCAGACGTAAAGCCACCATCAGAATACGATATTGGCGTGTAATATGCGGGACTGCCATAATAATCTCGATAGGGATCATACCCCGGTGCCCGGTACCACGGGATAGGATTGCCATTAACCGCCACCGATCTGATTTGCGGTGCGCTGCCACGCTGCACAATCTGCACATCCTGGCTGCATGCAAGGACCTTACGTCTTTTACCTTCCAGTACAATCGTCACCGGCGTGAGGTCCGACACTCGTGCAGGTCGTGAACAGAAGAAGCAGGCTGCTCGTTCGTTCTCGGGGATGCTTGCGACTTGGGGATCTTCTACTGCAACGGTAGGCACGTTGGAGTTGTCACCAGGTATCGCCTTGAAATCTGTACCATCTACAGCAACCGCAACTCCCGTTCCACCGGTAGCTCGGTCAATGGCGCTTTTACACTGAGCTGCCGCCTGCCTTGCTAATTCTAAAAGTGCCTCCGCACGGCCCAGCCCTTGAACAGTACCGCTCCTAGCGACGTCCATCGCCTGCTGATCGCTAGCCGCAGCGCTTGCTCTCGCCGAACGTGCTGCGTCGGCCTCAGCGGACGGGGGAAGTAGATCGAGGTAATTGTCGGCGTATGAAATGCTGTTGACTACGTCTTCATGCAGGAGGTGCACCCGGTGCAGCGCAGCAGCGTGTTCAAAGTTCCGTTTTCGAATGCCTTTCACGGCGTTAACCAGTACGGCGACCACAATGATGATGAGCAGCGCCACAAATACAGTGCCCAAACCGCCAGACGCCGAGTCGGTTTGCTGTCCAGCAGCATAGCCCGCACCAGCAACAGTATTCGAAGCTGCACCTGGCTGCTCAAGGCCCGAGACCGTACTAACGATCTGCACAATGCCCGAAGCAGGAGTAGACTTGAGTTGTTGTAAATGGGCACGCAAAACCTGATCGATCTGGGCGCCCGTAAGGGCGCTGGTTGATAGCGAGACGCCATGCGGGGTCAGCACGATGAGCATGCCGTCACCAAGCCCCAACCACCTATGAAGCGCATGAGTGTACCGGTCGCGTGTTTTAAACACACTGCCGTCCTTAGGCAGGTATGGCACCACGGCTATTCTTACCGGCAAGGCAGCTGGTTGGCTCTTTGCCAGCTGCACAAGCCTTGCCTGGTCGGCATCGTTTAACAGGTGCCCTTTTACCACCACGTCTTGAGAACGCAACAGTTGTGCTAGCGGATCGCGGTTGAATACCGAGGAATATCCAGACTGCGCGATGGACGAACGAACAACCACACTAAAAACGCAAACGAGGAATATCGAAAACGCTTTGCATCGTGGCACTATGGTCTCCTAAAGTTTGATGTAGTAGTCCTTTAGATTGACGAAACATTCACTAGTTGGGTGTCGTGGAGTTTTTGGGCAGTTCATTCACCTCGTTGCGGCGCAGGGAACCAACAAGGCGCGATTGACGGCACAATGGCTGACGCCCAGGAACGTCTTTAATCCAACTTGCTAAAGTGCCCTAACTCTATCCCTGGTTAGTAACTATCACAACCGGTGAAACCTCAACAACCACCGGCAGTGTCTGCGGGTGATTGGTAAAATGTGTACGTTGGCTTGTGGCGTTCGGCTTCTGCGCGATGGAGGTGTCACCAGCCAAACTGATGCCACTTTTTTGCTCGTTAATTGGAGCATTCGCCGTACTGCCCAAAGGCAGTCCGTCACGCATGCCATTGTTCGGGCTGTAGTACGCGGTTCCAACATAGTAATCACAATAAGGATCATAATTGGGCGCCAAGTACCAGGGCACGGATCCATCCGCAGTAGATACCATGCGAATACGCGGTACCATGCCCTGCCTAATGATCTGCATATCATCTGCACACACAAGAACTTTGCGGCGCTGCCCGTCCACCGTAACATTCACCACGATAAGTTGCGAAATTCGGCACGGCTTAGAGCAGAAGAAGCATGCGCCCCGCTCATCCACCGGTATTTCCTCCTGCATGGGTGTTGCGGCGTCAAACACGATCGTTGGTTCATTCTCCGCCCTCCCGGAGATACCGCCCAATGTGGTTTCGGTGTGATTGGTAGCGAGATTAATTGCATCCTTGCAACAGGAAATGTAGTCGCAAGCCTGTTCTAAAAGACACTGCGCTCGCTCTTCGTTCTGCGGTGTAAGCTGAACAGTCAATTTCTGAACCTGTCTGTCAAGTGCCGCCGCTCGGTCTCTAGCTCGACGAGCACGCACCTGTTGGTCCGAAGGAGGAAGTACCTCAAGATACTTGTCGAGCATTAAGAGGTTTTCAATTACAAACTGATGAAGCTGCTGTACCTGAGTGGCGGCGCCAGTACTGACTTCGCCCCGTGGTTGAACCTCATCCGCATCAACCTTCTGTCGCCGAATTTCTGCGATCGGCCGTTCTGGCACGAGCGTTAACAAAGACTTTAGTAATTGGATTACAAAAACTATGCCAAATAGACCAAATAGGAGCTCAAACCCGGTACTAAAGAGATCATTAGAAAGAAACGTCGGGGTTGTCGTTGGCATTACCGTATTTGAGTTGTAGTGATAGTATTCGCTAGGCGATTCTTGAGCAGACGCGTCGTTCTGCAAGAGCCGGCCGTTAATATCGCTTACGGTATCTGATATCCCAGCAATTGGATTTTGTTTCAACAGCGGGCCGTTGCGCTTTAATATACGATCCAGTTGAGATTTACTGATGTCGCTGGTAGCTATTGAAACTGCGTGCGGCGTGCGAACTACCAGAATACTGTTTTGGACTCCTAACCACGATTGGAGCGCATTGGTGTAACTCCTCAATGATTTGAAAGTCCCCCCATGAGTCGGGAAGTGATTGATAAACGCAAATTTAAGTGGCAGGTCGGTACCATTGTCAGACATTAGCCTAGAAACTAGCGTACGGTCTAGCTTGGGCAAGTATTTGCCGTCAAAATAAACGTCACCTGCGGTGAGCTTTTGGGCAATTGCATCGTGTTTGAACACGGAGGAGTACTGGGGTTGTGCCCAGCAGGTGACAGGAACCGCAAAGGCCAGGATAGTTAGAAGACTGTAGATGTAGTGACAACGGTTCATTAGCAGTTCCTTGTGTTCCTCTAAACTTCTTTGTTGGACGAACGTTCCCTACGTTGGGTGTCAAAATTGCCCAGTACCAACGTTGGAATGGATTTATGCGACCGCCTGTAATCATTACCCAAATACAAGGCGAAAGATTACGCAGCTGGGTTCACATCTGTTTTTATTGCACGTTTACATGCCTCTCATGCAGACCAGAAGTGAGCCATCAATTTAGCCACCAAAGACGTTGGCAGTGGTTCCTATCAATATTCCGCCGTTCACTTCGACGAATATTTACCTCGCCGAACTGCTCCACCTATGGGCTCACCGTGCCGCAACTTTGTTGTACGCATAAATCACATTTAACAGCAGGTACCAACTCGCTGTTGACAAGCTCAGAATGTGTAGCTGGCAATTACGGAACGTCCAGACGATTAAGGGGCTGCTGATCGATTATTTGCAGTCTGATGGCGCATAACACTCTCTTTTTTGGGTCCCATTCTTCAGCGATAAATCGTAAACCGGCAGCATGTCCTGGTTGAAGCAAAAGCGATTGCACCCCGATATTGCTCAATCACTCTTTCCGCTACTGGACGGAAAATTCGTCGCGAGTATCGCGGCGCAATCTATTATATTTGAAGCGATAACAATGCCCGACCGCCAGCTTCACTCGATTTCGGGAACTGGTCAGGGCGCCAGCCGATGATCACCAGGCTTACACTAACTAGGGTCAAGTTTGCAGTCTTAAATCATTGATACCGCATTGTTGGAGTAAGGATCCAATACTTGAGCCGCATTGTTCGCGCGAGGCAGCTCGCTTTGCAATGATTTCATCATCTTTGAAATGAATAAAATATCTGGCTGCATCGTAACACACCTTGTTATATTTGTCAACATGTTTCTTAGCGCCTAATGATGTCACGGGCACATTCTCGTGCGAGGAAGGCAACGAGTTATGGTTGTGTAACAATCCCGCCACCACACCCTCGCCGCTGCTAAGTTCCGCAATATCCGCCTGAAACGACGCGCGGATCATTCTGGTTCAGGAACCCGACCATTAAGGGGATTATCGCACACATCTACCAATTGGCCGGCCCTATCAAAGGTCGACGCGATAACAACCGATCTAGCCGAGCCCTCTAATGCAATCGATTGACCCTCGCACCGGTTAGGTTCACAATTCAATGCAGACCGCGAGCAATTCACCAGCCAATTCCAGGTTACCCGCAGGAAGGTTCTTGTCTGATGCGTCGTTTGGTGAATTCACGTCCCTTGAAGCTAAGCAGCCACTCTGTAGGTCAGCCGTCACAACAAACTCCGAATTCATTTCGCCGGTTGTAAAATCGGCCCCACAGCAACTCAGCGACTGATGGAGAATAACATCAGGACTTGAGTTCGACTTTTTGTCGCCATAAGTCAGCTTTCAAGTATCTTTCAAAAAGCCAACCGTTAATTAACGGGCATACCCCGACAAACAAGCAGTCTGTTGCTATGGAACGGAATTGTGCTCCACGCTTAAGGTCTTCGAGCAAGACCAGAACACAAAACAGAACGCCACAGACCTTCGCTACCTTCAGTGGGTTCCTAACAGCATAACCGATGCCGTTAAGCACCAGTAAAACTGAGCAGTTCAAGGCGATTCCATAACCGTTTGTAAGAATGTTATTCCAGAAACCTAACGCAACTACGGGAATTAGCAACGCGTAATAGCTGACAAATGGCGTTAACAAAAACCCCAACATAAACCGTGGCATGGGATCCAGCTTTCTGAGGCGGCCGCACATGCCAGCACCTTCAATTTCCATTTTTTCAAGTAAGAACGACTTCATAAGTATGTTAGCCTCCGCTGTCTAGAAAGCAGATTGCAGTCCAGTCGAATGGCGCGTTTACTCCGCAAGCGCTGGCCCCCGGGCCACACGATCTCGGAAGATCCTTAGCATAATTCTAGGCTACAGTCCGAGTTATTCTCTGTCAGATTATACTGCTTACCTCAGCATAAATCAGGCAATCCTTGCACTTTGGGCTGCAGATACGCGCATTATAACACATTTTTTATTTGTCAATTAATCTCTAAACATTAATCCTCAAATGCGTGAGCAGAATTAATTCTTGTGCTCTGTTTCTGTGGCTTCAGTGACTAGGCGTTGTGTGAGCGGAACGATTTGCCTTTTATTATTGCGTTGCGCTTTACAATGAACTGGTGTCACCCATCAATTATTGTAAAGAGTGCCTGATTTTAGGTACTAGAACTGTATGTGGCAAAACCCCTATGTGTCTATAATTAATGGCAAAGTGAAATTGTTAAAGTACGGCATATACTTCGCGTTTCCTAATCCGCGAAATGGTTATTGCAAGGCTTTAATTGCGCACCGCAGCAGAACAGTGCTTCGAAAGTTTTCGATGGCGGATAGCGTCACGCCAAGCTTACTATAGTCGACTAACGGGGCCGATACAATCCCGCAATAGGAACGCTTGCGCACTCGGATCGCATGCGCCGAATCTGGTCGAAACCACTCGCGCTTGAAGGCAAACCACGATGACATCCCAGATTGAAGTATCAAACCTCGCGAAATCCTTCAGGGTCGCCAAACGAGCCACTGGCGTGATGGGTGCATTCGGTAGCCTGTTGAAAAGGGAGTACGCCACCAGGGCCGCGCTTAGGGATGTTTCATTCACGCTGAATGCCGGCGAGCTTGTGGGATATATCGGCCCTAATGGTGCTGGCAAGTCAACCACCGTCAAAATACTGTCTGGTATTCTGGTGCCGGATAGCGGAACCGTGCAGGCGCTTGGAATGTGCCCGTGGAAACAGCGCACGCAGTATGTGCAGCGTATAGGCGTTGTGTTTGGCCAGCGCACCCAAATGTGGTGGGACCTGCCAGTCATCGACTCCTTTTGCCTTCTGCGCGATATTTACTCGGTACCAGAAGCGCAATTCCGTAGGCGTTGCGGCGAACTCACCGACCAGATGAACCTGGGTGCATTCCTTAATACGCCTGTACGCCAGTTGAGCCTGGGTGAGCGAATGCGCTGCGACCTCGCGGCAGCACTGCTGCATAGCCCTGGAGTGCTTTTTCTGGATGAGCCTACCATAGGCCTGGACGCGGTTTCGAAACTGGCACTACGACAGTTGGTAAAAAGCCTGAATGTAGAGCACGGTGTCACCGTAATCCTCACCACTCACGACATGGACGATATAGAAGCGCTCTGCAGCAGAGTGATCGTTATTGGCGATGGCGAGATACTATCGGATGGCCCGCTCACTGAACTGCGGCACAGCATTGCGCGCGAACGTTGGCTAACGATAGAACTGGAGGGCAACCAACTGTTTTCCCCTCCCACAAACACTACCATCATGCGCCGCGAAGGTAACCAGGTGTGGCTTCGTTACGATCCCGTCATCACGCCCACGCCGCTGCTAATCTCCGCCATAGCCGCCACCAATAACGTGCGGGACCTGCTTGTACAGGAGCCTCCAATAGAAGAGATAATCGCCCACATTTACCAGAATGGCCAGCCATGACACCGGTCTCCGCGGTGCGTCCGTACCTCACACTGCTGGTCGCCAGATGCCGACAGGAGACGCAATATCGCGCCGCCGCACTGTTTGGCATGGCAACGCAGCTCTTCTGGGGTCTGGTGCGCATCGCCATATTCACCGCGTTCCTTAAAGCTGGTGCTAACCGTTCTAGCATGAGCCTACCACAAACAGTAACATACATCTGGCTGGTGCAGGGCATGATACGCGTTATGCCCTGGTCGGTTGACGCCGACATACGCAACCTCGTACGTGAAGGCACAGTAGTGTATGAGCTCTTGAGACCTATAGACCTCTACGCAAGCTGGTACATGCGCGCCTTTGCCCGCCATGCAATACCCACGGTTATGCGGGCCATTCCACTTTTCGCAGCGGCCGTACTGCTGTTTCATATGCAGATGCCCCGCACAGTTACAGATGGTGCGCTATTTGTCGTCGCTGTGGTCCTTGCCCTTCTGCTCGCAGCCGCAATGTCCACACTCATCAGTATATCGCTGCTCTTCACGCTCTCTGGTGACGGCATTCAGCGCATACTTCCAGCCATCGCTAACTTCGCCTCGGGCCTGCTCATTCCCCTAAGCTTTCTGCCCACCACGCTACGGCACATCCTGAGGGTGCTTCCATTTTGCGATCTAATCGATACGCCCGCTCGCCTCTACATTGGGCAGCTTGGCGCGCTTGAGGCAGTGGCCGCATTTGCTCAGACAGTGATATGGACGGCAGCACTGGCATTGCTGGGCAGGTTCCTGGTTTTACGAGCGAGCAAACGGATGGTGGTGCACGGAGGATGAAACCCGCAACGTCTGGCAGGTCTGTCTATGTACGCCTTGTTATGGCATGCCTGCGCAGCCAGATGCAGTACCGGGCCTCATTCCTGATGATGGCATTCGGGCAGTTTTTGGTGACGGGCCTGGAATTCGCCGCGATTGCGGCGCTTTTCTATCGATTTGGGTCCATCCATGGGTGGAAGATCTACCAGGTCGCCTTCCTCTGCGGCGTAGTGGGAAGCGGTTACGCGCTGGCAGAAGGACTATGCCGTGGTTTCGACCAGTTTTCGGCTATTATTCGTCGAGGCGATTTCGACCGGTTGCTACTGCGCCCACGGAGTACGGTCATGCAGGTGGCGGCATTTGAAGTCCAGCTGATGAGGATTGGCCGGTTTCTGCAGGCGGCGTTCGTACTCGCCTGGGCACTGATGCACCTGCATACGGAACCATGCACACTAATGGTAGCGGCAGCCATGGTGATAGGCACTATGTGCACGTTTTGTGGGTTATTCGTGCTTCAGGCAACTCTCACCTTCTTTACCGTAGAAACCCCGGAAATTGTCAACGTGGTAACCTATGGCGGCGTAGAGACCGCGTCGTTTCCGCTCTCCATCTACCCTGGCTGGTTGCGGTTTACATTCACATGGCTGGTACCTCTCGCTAGCACCGCCTACCTACCGGCAAGAATGATCTTTCGGGCCGGGCACGCCACATTGCCGGCGCTGTTTGCACCAGTATTCGGGCTGCTTTTCCTCATGACTTCGTTGCTAATATGGCGTATGGGCGAGCGTCACTATTCCTCAACGGGAACGTAATCTTGCCGCTGGGAGCTCCTACCTATTGAGCCGGGAGATTGAATCTAGACTCTATCTTCAACGGACGTTGCGTTATGAGTGCGAAATAGGCCCACCGATTGCATGTACTTGCTGAACATCCATGCGTTCACTACAGGCATGAAACCGACTACAAAGCAATCACGCAATACGGACCACCATATACAACGCTGGTAAATGTCGACGATTAAGAAAAACAGACTGAAACACGTGCCCGCCACGATGCCTACCTTTATCGGATGGCCAATAAAGTAGCCGATGATGTTCAGCACCAACATAATAGCGCAGCTTGCCACAATTTGATAGACGAATGTAAGGCTATTCTGCCAAGTGCCAAGGGCGACGACCACTAAGAGTGGCAAGTAGTAGCCAAGCAACGAACTACCCACCAGGCCCAACACAAACCGAACTCCACGGGGTAAAGCTCTAAGGTGGTCGCTTAACTCTTCACGCGTCAACTCAACGTTTTCCAGTAACGATGTTCGCATGCTATATTAACCCCCCTTTTTGTGGGAAAAAGATATAAATCCAGTCAAACGACATAATTACTCCATGTGATGCTCGATAGCTATTTGGGGTCAGTTTCACCGTACCGCTGTAGAACAGCCTGAGTACCTTGTCTGGCATCTGGCACGAGACCGGCGACGGATCGTGATAACATGGGCCAAGCGGAGTCTCCAAATCTCCATGATGCGGAGACGACCGGGAGTCTGAGTAGAAGACACTGACCAGAATGGATGGATTACCGTGATTTATGTCGTTTATGAAACTCAATGGCAGATCATAGGGATCGTCGGTTACCGGTATGATATAGCCATACGAACCTACTAGCGGCTTGCCAAACACCTGGCTGCAACTCGTGCGCCAATAATCATTCGGATCGCAAGTCGGCTCCTTGGCTAGCACCTTTGACACTACATCGGTGGGAGGTAAATCCTGAATTACACCGCCATAGTCGTCCACGTACAGCCGCAGTGCGATGCCGCATTGATGAAGGTTTGATACCGACGTCGCCATCCGTGCATCCTTCCGAGCCGAGGCGAATGCAGGAAAAAGGATTGCTGCAAGGACGGCAATGATCGCGATCACTATCAGTAACTCTATGAGGGTAAATCCCTTTGGACGTTGACTATGCATAGTTGTACATCTCCAATGGGTAGGAGCTTGAGCTAACAAGTCTACCCATTGAACGGTCGTTTTAGAACAAAGTGCAGAGAGATTGGCACTTTGACCAAATGAACCTCTGATAAACACGCGCCATGGCGGAGATTACTGCGGCATACTGGCCGGACACAGATTGGCTGCGCATTTAGAAGAGGTATCCAAATTATCGCAACAGCCGTTGTTATATACCATAACACATGAATACAGACTCTGGGAAACCAAAACGTGCGTCGACGGGTTGTAACAACACTCTTCCTGCTGATCCCAATTGACCCCGTAATTCCAGGCAAACAACTCGCAATGTTGCGAACCCTCAATGCATCCGGTGCCGTTGGTGTACGCCGCACTCAAAAGACAAATCGGCGTCGGCGGAGGTGTACCCGCAAAGGACGGATCAGTAGCGTAAATAACAACGGCCACCAATACAAACGCCACTGTCAACAATTTGAACCACACGTTGCCTTCGGATCTCATAGAAAGCTTCTCCTTGTTCACAAAGTCTATTTGAACAGATTTGGCTATAAACTTTAGCAACTAGAATTTTGCACCTCCCTCTAAGTTGGAAATTTGTGAAAGAAAATGATCGCGGCTGCTAGACTCTGTGAACCAACCTTCGTGTTGAAAGGTGATTTGCCCTTTTGGGTTGGTCATTAAAAACAATGGGGCGGGGAAGGTGTGGCCAGGATCCGTAAAGCAACCTTTTGATTCCAAATACCCGCATGTACTGACCTGGGTGTAGGCTAATTTCGCCGTGTTTAAGTAGGTGATCGCCTTTGAACAAACCTCGCAGCCGGGTATGGTTACGACGATTAACTCGTTAGCCGGAATAACTGCGTCGCCAACAAACTGCGATATCGGGTGACCAACGAGGTCAACCTGTTGAACAGTCTCGTTGCTTGGAACCTTGACAATCCCCATTGCCATGAGTGAATCATGTGTAAAAAGAAGAAATATAATAACGAGAAGTACTGCCGCTGCTGGTTTATTCACCACGATGAGTTTCCTCTGCGTGCCATTTAAGATTTGCAACAAACCGAAAAGGCTAGTCGCAGCGATGAAAGTTACCGTTAGGCAAATGGGACAAAGACGTGGAAAAAAGATGAGTAACACACCCTGGGCAAAAGGTAGAATGGCAGATGCAACCGCGAGTATGACTAGGTTTAACCTCGTCGCATATTTATCTAGTGACAGGAGCGTAGCTGCCGCCGCCATGTAGACCAGGCCCAACAGCGGCAATACGGCTTCAATAACCGATCCACCGATTTTACACATCGCGCAGCTGCCCCAAAGGGCCCCCAACACTACAGTGCCCACCATCGGCATCAATGAAATTATCGTTAACAATTCATCGCTAAATGCACATGCCGCAAGAACGAGCAAGAACATTATTGCAAGGGAGACCCGGGATTTCGCATACGGCGTTTGCCTGTCCATGTACGGGCGCAGGTAGTTAGCGACGTCCGCGTTTCCTGCTACGTAGAACGCCTGATGGTGTGCCTGTACGTATATGGTAGGATTTAGGACTTTGGAGACACCCATGTATTTCAGCACAATTTTGCCAGACCCGGGCGCCAACATGTTGACCAAATGAAGGTGTAATTGGGACCGCGCGTAAGATGCCAGTTGGTCATCATATTTTGAGGTTGGTGCGTAAAATAGTGTGGAGTGCTGCAGCTCTGAAATCGCTTGCGACGCCCTGTGGTTCAGCTGGTAATTTATAGCAAGAAAAGCAACGGCCAATGCGACCAGGTAAATAACACGAAACCGCGCTCCCCCCCCCCCAGACGAGTAGTTATTGGCCGACCGCAATGAAGCTTCCACTAGGACATTTGGATTATTATCATTCATTTTTCGCATCCCACTTTAGCAATGATTACGCCAATTTTACAACTAACAGCGAATGTAAGAGCATCATAACATAACTACTTTTATTTGTCAACTTCGTTTTCAGATAGCAAGCATTGGTATCAAATCACATCCATCTGCCCAATTCGACCGGCATGCGCCCGATATACCGGCGATGGACTTTCGAATTCAGTACTTACACGATTCTAAGATCATTTGCGCAGCAATTCATCAGCAACAGGGTAAAGCCTCTCTAAAGTGAAGGTAGCTCGAAAATTGCCCAGGCTCACACCAGGTTTACTGTTTGGCTACCGGTCCACAGTTTTTGGCACTGAAACGTAGATTCGGCATGAAGGTAGCGGCAGTTTGCACAGATATTGCCTTATTATATTGATAGTAGTTCAACGACTTTGACTGTGATCGGCTTACGGGGCTAATGGAACCATCGCTCATATACAATAGTATAGTCACATAGATTGAGTGCACTATAGGCAAGTTTGTCTAGCACAATTTTTCAGTTTGTGCCATAATTTGCCTGCTCATTAAAAATGCAACAAGCGGTAAGTGCCGCAAGAGAAACGATATGGAAACCAAAAATCTCGCCAATATCCTGGATGAAACCACCGATTCTGTTCGCACGGAAGGGGAAATGCCTCGCGAAGGAAACCTTGTAGTGCCTGAGGTATTATGCCTGCTGCCGTTGCGTGAGGTCGTCATTTTTCCCGCCCTAATGGCGCCCCTTTCTGTTGGGCGTGAAAGCAGCGTCCAGCTCGTGAACGACAGTATGCACGATGGAAACAGGTTGCTAGCTGTAGCGTGCATGCGAGACCCAACGATCGATAATCCCACCGTTGAACACATCTATTCGATGGGTGTTGTAGTAGCGGTTCGGATGATGACCCAGACACCTGAGGGCATACGCATTATTGTGCAGGGCCTGCACCGGTTCGCAATTGAAGAGGTCGTGCAGACATCGCCCTACCTGAAGGCCAAAGTAAAGCTGCTAGAAGACGAACCAGTTTCAGAAGCAGACGCCATGGAAGTGGAAGCACTGAGGCGTAACATAGGAGAGATGTTCAGCAGAATTGTGCAGTTGTCACCCGACCTGCCAGATGAGATGCAGAACATGCCATCCAATGTCCAGGATGCAAGTACACTTGCAGACCTTGTTGCTGCTCAGGCGCCGCGGCTTACCTACCAGGAACGCCAGGAGGTTTTGGAACTGCTAAACGTGAAAGCGCGCATGAACAGGCTTATGCAGCTGCTTGCGCGTGAGCTGCAGGTACTGGAACTTGGCAGCCGTCTACAGTCCGAAGTCGTTCAGGAGATGGGTAAAACACAACGGGAATACTATCTGCGAGAACATTTGCGCCAAATTCAAAAGGAGTTAGGCGAGGGCGACGACCGAACGCAGGAGATAGACGAGCTGCGGGCGCGCATTAATGACTGCGGCATGCCCGAGGAGGCTCACAAAGAGGCGGAGAGAGAACTCGACCGCCTTTCCCGTATGAACCCCGCGGTACCAGACTATAATGTGGCACGAACCTACCTCGATTGGATGGTAGCAATGCCGTGGAAGACGTCTACCACCGACAACCTGGACATTCCCTCTGTTAAGGCCGTGCTAGATGAGGATCATTATGGCCTGGAGCGTGTTAAGGACCGCATTCTGGAGTATCTGGCTGTACGCCGTTACAAGCCGGATGGTACTACGCGTCAACCAATCCTCTGCTTTGTGGGACCTCCAGGTGTAGGGAAAACATCACTGGGACGATCCATTGCGCGTGCGCTTGGCCGAAAGTTCGTAAGAATGTCGCTGGGTGGTATACACGATGAAGCGGAAGTACGTGGTCATCGTCGCACATACATTGGAGCTCTGCCTGGGCAGATAGTGCAGGGGATAAAACGAGCCGAGAGCAACAATCCTGTCTTCATGATGGATGAAATAGACAAAGTGCATTCCGATTTCCGGGGAGATCCCAGCAGCGCACTACTCGAGGTCTTAGATCCCGAGCAGAACTCCACGTTTAGAGATCACTATCTGGACGTGCCCTTTGATCTTGGCAATGTGCTCTTCATTACAACAGCGAACGTGCTGGATTCTATTATTCCACCACTACGCGACAGGATGGAGGTCATAGAGATCGCTGGTTACACAGAAGAAGAGAAGATAGCGATTGCTCGTACTCACCTGGCGCCGCGGCAGGCAGCGGAACATGGTATAGAAAAGCGAATCACGTTCACGCGTGAAGCACTACAAGCTTTGGTGCGCGGCTACACCCGAGAAGCGGGCGTCCGCAATCTTGAGCGTGAAATAGCAAACATCTGCCGCAAAGCAACACGTGAGTTCGTGGAAGGTAAGGCCAAAAAAACGCGCGTTACGCCCACAGTAGTCGCACGGTTTCTAGGTGCGCCTAGGTTCGAGAATGAAGAGGCTCTAGAGCGTGTAACACGGCCAGGCGTTGCCACGGGCTTAGCCTGGACGCCCGTTGGCGGCGATATCATGTTCATTGAAGCCGCAGCTATGCCCGCCCCAGGTAACCGACCACCGGTCCTAACCCTAACCGGTCAATTAGGCGACGTAATGCGCGAAAGCGCACAGGCGTCACTCTCATGGGCTCGTGCTCATGCGGCGCAGTTCGGAGCGCCTGCGGCTTTCTACGAGCGCAATGACGTACACATACACGTACCAGGCGGTGCGATCCCGAAGGACGGCCCATCTGCAGGTATCGCCATGACAACCGCGCTGGTCTCGCTGTTTAGCGGCAGGCTCACCAAGCCGCTTCTTGCCATGACAGGGGAGATCACTTTAAGTGGCAAGGTACTTCCTATTGGCGGCGTGAAGGAGAAGGTTCTCGGCGCGAAACGAGCCGGTATTAAGACTGTTCTGTTACCAGAAAAAAACCGGAAAGACCTGATGGAAGACCTGCCGGAATCGATCAGAAGCGAAATGACTTTCCATTTTGTGAAAGACATGGATCAGGTTCTGGAGTTAGCGCTTGAACCAGAGGCTGGCACGGTGCGTAAACCACGAAGGAGCTCTGGCGTAGCTGTTGGCAGCAGTACGCAGGTACCAAATAATCCGGCACATACCGTGCACTAACGGTACTCGCTGGGTATTTAACTGAAAGCACAGGCAGTCTACCTAATCACGGCAGGCTGCCTGTTTTTTGTTGCTGATTTCAAGCAAACGGCATCGGCTTTTACCTACTGTAAAGCCGACTCGTTACGATATTGCCATAAGTTACATTAACGCAGGAGTTATCACTTTCGTTGATGAATTATTATAAGCAATTTGAGGTTGGCGGAGGCAGTGGCGATGCGATATTTTGTAGGGATAGACAGCGGACAAACCTGTACGACTGCAGTCATTGCAGACGATACGGGCAGTCTGCTGGGCATGGGCCACACTGCCTCCATTGGCGCAATTCGCGAACCTGCGGATGCGGAGCGCGGAAGACGACTGGTAGCCGAAGCACTGGTGACAGCCACCAAGATGGCGAACCTTGAAAACGCACACTTTTCTGTTGCGTGTCTTGGCCTGCAAGGCAACCAGAATGTAATGGAGTCATTTCTCGAGCCGTTTATACCTGTAGAACACGTCATATTTTCTGTGGGCCGCAGATTAGCGCTCTACTCCGTCACAATGGGCAGACACGGCGTCGTGGTAGCCGCAGGTACGGAATCGTATGCTTTTGGCAGAAATGAGCTGGGCGAAGAGGCATCCACTGGAGGCTGGGGCCTCCCGGGCGGCGACGAGGGAAGTTCCACGTGGATTGGGCAACGAGCACTCAGTACGATCTGTCATGCCGTAGACAAGCGAGAGGACTCTGGCCGACTGCTCCCCGCGCTTCTCACCCATTTTGAGGCAACAGACCTCAATCATCTGCTTCATCTTACGCTGGAATCTGGCAGAATGCGCGCTGATATGGCAGCCATTGCAGAGGTTGTCAGTAAAGAGGCTGCCACCGGTGACGCCGCGGCTGCGAGGCTGCTAAGATGCGCCGGTACCGAATTAGCCGTACTTGCTGTCACGGCAATTAATCGATTAGAAATTGCAGACGCCGGTGTGATTGTTGGTACTACGGGAGATGTATTTCGAGCGGGGCGCACTGTTCTGCACGCGTTTAGAGCGCGGCTTAAAAAAGCCGTTCCCGGTGCTATAATTGTTGCGCCACGACTCCCTGCATCGGTAAGTGCCGCACTCATTGCAATGGAATACCTTAATATCACACCAGATGAAGCGCTTACTCAGAGGCTGCAAAGTTCAATGATTCGCCTGGGAACGTCAAAATACTGAATGCCTGTTCGTATATAACATTACTATATGGAAACACACTGGGCGATAGACTTAGGAACGACCAACACGCTGGTTGCAAAGTGGGTAGGTACACATGCCGTTACAGTTACGCTGGACGAGCTTGTGGATTATGAACCTGCCTGGCATACACCGCTAATACCTTCTATAATCTATTTTCAGGACACGCAACGCGCAATAATCGGGCGCCCTGCACTCGCAGCCAAAGAGATTCTGCCGGGCATCGATATTGGTACTCTTAACCCTCTGGCTCGCTCCTTCAAGAAGACGCTCGCCCGCACAAGCCAACAGGCAGTTGCGCAGGTTGGCGCCGACACAATATCCGCTCGCACCTGCGCCACCATCTTTTTACGTGAACTTTTGGACGATTGCGGCGACTACGAGCGGATGCACACAGACCCTAACCGCTCCCGCATGCAGCGGCTCATGCGCAAGTTGACATTTTGGCGCCGTGAGGGGCAAGTTACCGATTTAACCATGACCGTGCCGGTAGACAGCTATGAACCTTATCGCGCTGAACTGTACCAGATTGCGCGAAAACTTGGTGTTTCACGATTTCACACACTGGATGAACCGGTTGCTGCGGCATTGGGATACGGAGTGGATCTTACAGATGAGAAGCACCTTATGGTCGTCGACTTTGGTGGTGGTACCCTGGATCTAGCCATTGTGAAGACACATAATCCTCAACAGAGCAGCGGCAAAGAGGGTGATCAACGTAAGGCAAAGCTAATTGCGGGCCGTGGAATGAACTTGGGGGGCGAGACCGTCGACAACTGGCTGGCAGACCTCGCCTGTGAAAAGCTTACTGCTCACCAAAACACCTTGCGCCCCATTCTTTTGAGCCAAGCCGAAACGGTAAAGAAAGACTTAAGCAACAAGGCAAATGTAGCCGATTCCAGTTACTTCCTGTTGCAGGGCGGATCGCGCATCGAGGTGACGCGGCACGAGTTCCTAGAGCTTCTTAACAGCAAAGGACTTTATCGCACCCTTGAAACCCTTGCAGAAGCCCTGTTGGATGATTGCAAGCACGAACTGGACGAGAGCGAAATAGATGCGGTACTCATGGTCGGCGGCAGCACGCTGCTCCCCGGAGTGCGTGACCTGTTTGAAAGGATATTTGGCCCGCAGCGAGTACACTACTGGGAGCCATTTGAGGCCGTTGTGAAGGGTGCTGCCGTTTTTGGTGCAGGTTACACCGTAGATCAAATAGTGCATCACGACTATGCTATACGAGTGTATAACGATGCGCAGCAGCGTCCAGAATACGAGCGATTGGTTCGCCGAGGTACGTCGTATCCCACGCCAAACCCCTTTGAAACGCGGTATTATGCAGTAACCGAGGGGCAACAATTCTTTAGGCTGCCAATCTGCGAGGTGGGCTATGCCGGTAGAACAGCCCTTAACTGGAGCCGGCGAAGTAACGGTAACGAGTATTGGGTACCCAGCGACGCCGAAGAGGCGGAGTGTGTGATTGCGTTGAATGAGGGCGATACATTGCGCATGGCACGCCCAGGACAGGGGAGTCAGGCGCGCTTGCGCATCGACTTTTCGATAGATATTAACCGTTACCTCTGCGCAACCATTCATGACCTTCTTGTTCAGCGCGACCTGCGCACTGAAGAACGTGTAGTTAAACTACGTTAACCCGGAGAGTTAAATGAGCGCTGAACGCGACCGCGGGTTGGCCGCTTTGCGCCGCCAGGATTATGACGCTGCGCTGCCTCTACTGGAACAGGCGTGCGCCAACAGCCCAAATGACTTTTACGCACACCAGGTGCTTGGCGGTCTCTACTATGAGCTGAAGCGCGATAAAGACGCCGTACGCATGCTGCTGCGCTCTGTTCAGCTTGCGCCCGACAGCGCGCAGGCGCGGTACAATTTGGGTATCGCCTTAGAACGCCTTGGTAGAACCGCAGATGCCATTACTGCACTGGAAAGCGCAATAGATTTAGAGCCAGACTACGAACAGGCAGTGCAGGTACTTAAACGTTGGCGAGAGAAGCTCGCAGATAGCAGTTTTGCCGCAGCTAATCAATCTGTTAATCCAAATGATGTCGGCACGGAAGACTCAACTGCCGAACAAGTTGACGAGCATGAGGAAAAGAGCGGCGCCCTCGTAGCCAAGTCCGGTGAAGACGATATACAACCGTTCAATCTTCCGCAACCAACACGCAAGCCAAGGCGCGCCGCAAGAAAAGCTACCGGCAAATCTGCGCCCGATTTGCAGGGCAGGTACCACTTTGAACCAATAGCATGCCGCGAGGCTCAACAGGCGCTTCACCTCTCGGTACTTAGTCTCATCCCTGTTGCTGGCATAGTCCTTGGCCCTTATGCCCTGTCACGGGCACTTGCGGCGCGCAGGCTCATAAGCTCCAGCAGGTATTTAAGCGGTAATTCGCTGGTCATCACTGCCGCATTCATTACTGTGCTTTCCACCTGCCTCTCGGTAGTTGAGATTGTACACTGGGTCTTCCCCATGATTTTTGGTGTAAGTTAGGTGACAGCGACCGAAACTGCCCAGACCAGGGTTGTAGCTGCTGGCGCCACAGGATTTATCGGCAAAGCAATGGTTGCTCACCTTCTCGATGCCGGCTTACCCGTCACCGTTCTTACCCGAAGTAATGTGCAAAATGGGCTTTCACGCGCTCAGTTCGTGGAATGGCAACCTGGAATACCGGGCGATTGGCAGAAGGTGGTAGCCGACGCGGATGTTGTCATTAACCTGGCAGGCGCATCCGTGGCTGGCCAACGGTGGACACCCACCCGGAAGACAGAGATCCTTCGGTCGCGAGTAGACACTACCAATGCGCTAGTATCTCACATGACGCACGGCAGACTTGTCTCTGCTTCAGCCGTTGGGTTCTACGGGGACACCGGCAACGAGATAGTTCAGGAGGACCATCCAAAAGGAGCCGATTTTCTTGCAGGCGTTTGCCAAGCCTGGGAGGATGCCGCTCAGTCGGCAATTAACCGAGGCATAGATACAGTCATATTCAGAATAGGTGTTGTACTTGGTTCGCAGGGTGGCGCTCTTGCGGCGCTGCTTCAACCTCCATTTTTGCCCTTTAGTCCATGGCGATTTGGACTCGGTGGTCCATTAGGCAGCGGCAAACAGTGGATGCCCTGGATACACATTAACGACGTAGTGGCTGCATTTGTGGGTGCGGCACTTGAACCTAAATACCATGGCATATTTAATCTGACAGCTCCTAATCCCGTAACCAACAGCAATTTCAGCAAGGAACTTGGCCGCGCTTTAAACCGACCAGCCGTTATGCCCGTGCCGGCATTCTTGTTGCAATCCCTACTCGGTGAATTTGCGTATACCCTAATAACAGGCCAGCGGGCTATTCCTGCTCGCCTCATGCAAATGGGCTTTACCTTCAGCTTTCCTACCATCCACGAGGCGCTGAAGGAAATTCTCATGAAACGGTGACGCCACTATCTACAGAATCTCCGCTACTTCGGCACAATAATTGCAGCACCAATTAACTAGTTGTCCAAGAGTTCTGTTCGGCAGCACCCTGCGACGGGGCGCGAGTGTAATTATGGAGTAAATATTATCATCCACCATTTATGGGGAAACTCTTGCTAAGAGCAGATAGTGTAATTACCGTAAATCACGTACAGGCGAGTGAACAACAGTATATTGGATCGCCCTCCATAGAATCGCTTCCTGATGGACGCCTCGTATGCAGTCATGACCTTTTTGGGCCCGGTTCATCGTGCAATACCACGTTTGTGTATCACTCATACGACTTAGGGAACAATTGGAAACACGTAAGTACCATCTCCGACCAGTTTTGGTCCTCGCTATTTGTATTGCAGGGTGAGCTATACATCCTTGGTACCAGTTGCGAAGGTGGGCACGTCGTGATACGTCGATCACGTGATGGTGGCTGCACCTGGACACACCCGGACTCTCCAGAAACCGGCCTGTTGTTAAACGACGGAATCTATCACTGTGCACCAACCCCGGTGCTGGTTCACGACAAACGGGTGTACCGAGCGATGGAGGACATGATGGGCCCCGGTCATTGGGGCACATGCTTTCGTTCGTTCGTAATTTCAGCGCCGCTGGGATGCGACCTGTTGAAGGCCGCTAACTGGACTAAGTCCAACGTACTACCGCGTGACGCCTGCTGGTTGAATGGACGTTTCGGAGGATGGCTGGAAGGCAACGTGGTTGCGGACCGCAACGGAAAAGTGATGAACATATTAAGAGTTCACACAACTGACCATCCTGAATATGCAGCTATCGTTGACATAGTTGAGGAGGGAGCGACGTCCGTATTCAATCCTGATACTGGATTTGTACCGTTTCCTGGGGGCGGCAAGAAATTCACGATCAGGTTTGACCCGTTTTCAACCTATTATTGGACGCTCTGCAACTACGTGCCGCCATCTTACCGAGGTCGAGCACCGGCAGAAACCCGCAATACCCTCTGCCTCGCACGATCACGCAATTTGCGAAAGTGGGAGATACGAACCACGCTCCTACATCATCCCGAACCGGTCTACCATGGCTACCAGTACGCGGATTGGCAATTTGCAGGAAGCGACCTCATTGCGGTCATTCGCACAGCTGATGACGACGAGCATGGCGGCGCCCATAATCACCACGATGCTAACTACTTGCGCTTTGCGCGGATACCGCACTTCAGATGTGCCATAGACAGCAACTAGCGTCTGCTGACCGCTTCCCTAGAGACTTTTCAGCATAGTTTAGAAAATTACAATTGGCCCTAATGACGCCCGTATAGGAGGAAAGGAACTTAAATTACTCGTCTAACAAGGTGAGTTTTCAGCTATGACTCAAAACTTTTTAGAAACAACACTGAATACTGTACTGAATGCTGAAAAATCTGATGAGTTACATTACTGGATCTGATATTCAACGGACAATTTTCCATTATCGGAATAACTGCACGAATTCTACAGGTAGAATAATATACACCATTCGTTTGGCACGTTATCTATCAATAGCTGGTAATTGCACTGTATATTTGCTATGTCTATAGACCGGTATCGTATTTTACTGGCTTGTGTATACGGAGTTATGAGACTTTTGAGCACTCTAATAAGAATAATCACATCTTTATATAAAGAGTCCGGACTCCAGAGGGTGGTTCATATCGATTGGTGGTTCGCTTGTTAATCGAGAATTTGTCTCTCACTAACTTCCGCATATGTCGAGAGATTGAGCTGGCACCCTGCCAGGGCATCAACATATTGCAGGGCCAGAATGCACAGGGTAAAACGACCGTTCTAGAAGCTATATGGCTTTTGGCTACAACCAGGTCACTTCGCGCGCAGCGTGAGGGTGAAATGGTTGCACAAGGCGAATCGGCGGCGGCGGTAAACGCAACCATTCTAACCGAACATCGCGGCCAGGTAGAACTGCTTGTGAACGTACAGTGTAACGACCGCAAAAGTGTTACTGTTAATGGTTCCAAACGGCCGCGTGTTGTGGATCTCCTCGGTTCTCTGAACGTGGTCTTTTTCAGCGCAAACGACCTTCCGCTGCTGGATGGAGAACCAGCCGACCGTCGACACTTCCTTAATATGGAGATATCACAAATTAGCCCGCGGTACGTTCATGACTTTGCACAATACCGACGCATCCTGGAACAGCGCAACAGGCTTTTAAAGGACATTCGCGACCATCGTACGTCGCTGGAGAGTTCCGGCCTTGCAGAATGGACCACACAGCTCATATCCTACGGCGCAGTGATATCCAACAAGCGTAGCGAATACCTTCGCCAACTGGCGCCACTGGCATGCGAAGCGCACAAGGAACTGACCGATGGCCTGGAGGAACTGGAGTTAAGGTATTTGCCAGGTTTTGCCCTGCCGGAATGGCCCAGTGCAGTGGCAGAGCGCCGAAGTGAGGCGTGGTATGCGGATGAGCCATTGGAAGCCGAGGAGGATACAACGAACGAGTATATTCCCGCCCCAGAGCAGATCGCACACGCATTTCAAGCGCAGCTTGACCAGGTGCTTAACGACGAACTGCGCCGAGGCACCACACTGCTGGGTCCGCAGCGTGACGACATTCAGTTTGTAATCAACGGCCGCAACGCGCGGTTGTATGGTTCCCAAGGGCAGCAGAGAACGGCAGCACTCGCGGTGAAGCTTGCCGAGTACCGCCTTATAGAGCAACAGGTGGGTGAACCACCGGTGTTGCTGTTAGACGACGTTATGAGCGACCTGGATGATGCCAGACGCACGCACCTTATGCATTGGGCAAATGGTGCCAACCAGGTCTTCATTACCTGCACCAATCTGCGCTTCTTGCCAGACACAATGAGGGACCGTTCTGCCATTTACCGCATGGAAAAGGGTGAATTAACCCTCTGGAGCGATCATTGAGAAGAAAGAGGGAAAGCGGCGATCGCGCCCGGATAGATGATGTACTTCCAGAGGTGATTTCTCTAATGCCCAATGCAGCCAGGCTGCGCGAATCCATGGCCATTCCGTTTTGGGCAGATGCCGTAGGAGAGCAGGCGGCAAAAGCAACCAGGGTAGAGAGAGTACAGGACGGCATTATATTTGTACGCACTAAAAGCAGCGTCTGGTCACACGAGTTAAACATGCTGCATGAGGAGATAATGAAGCGGCTCAACAGACGGCTAGGTGGGGATGTCATTAAAAAGATCATCCTTAGGCCGGATGGTGAGTTCATGGCGCAAGGCGCAATGATTAGCCGCGAACCCAGTATGGAGGAACTTGAGGCGCAGGTGCTTACTCCCGGTGAACAGAAGCAGCTCGACGTGCAGCTTGAAAAGCTGAGTGCCATCCCCGTGGAGGCTATACGCAGCGCTATAGGTCGCCAGATACGTGCGACGGTTCTGTTGCACCACTGGAGACTAATGCATGGCTGGAAGCAGTGTAAGGAATGCGGGAGCGCCTTTGAGACAGGGATGGAGCTTTGCCCGCTATGCAGGTTAAGTGTTCATGCGGGCGCACCACAGTGGCGTGAACCTAACGGGCAAAACTAGAGCTACACCTGCCATAAATACGATGACCCGCTTGCAGGTTCCACAAAGCGTTGCTCCGAGCGATTTCCGGTAGGAGTGTGCCGCCAACGACCAGGTGGACTGGCGATGCTTGACTACAACGGAGTTCTAAGCCCCCTCTTCGGTGGAAGGATCTTCCTATCGCTCGTGTTGCAAACCACTCGAAGGTATCGCAGGAATACTCAATCTACGGGTAGAGAATTGAGCCCACCATCAGGCCGCTTTACCATGCTCGCGCGGTGTTCCTACCATCAGTAACGCCTTGGCTATGATCATTGTACTAAGGCTAATTTCGTGGCTTTGTAAGGCCATTCTCCAAGGCAATTCGTGCGGCTTCAGTGCGGTTTGAAACCTGCAGCTTAGAGAAGATGTTGCTGAGGTGAAACTCCACAGTCTTTGGAGCCAGGAACAGCGCTGCAGCGATTTCCTTGTTGCGTGAGCCTTGCGCGAGCAGTGCTAGTACCTCCATCTCGCGTTCGTTAAGTCCAAAGGTTGTACCTGTTGGGACGACGGATGGCGCCGTGGGCTGGTTTGTCGCCATGGCCGCAAGCCGAGTAGAGAGCAAGGAGGAGAGGACCGTTTCTCCTCGTACGGCCGCCCGTACGGCAGCTAGTATTTCCGGTCCTGCAGCGTCCTTTAGTAGGACGCCCTTGGCACCTAGTGTGAGCGCTTCTGCAATTTGAGCGTCGGTTGCTGCAGATGTAATGATAATGACAGGCATTTCTGGCAGATCTGCCCGAATATGTTTGAGCGTCTCAATACCGTCCCAATCCGGCATTTGAAGGTCTAGAAGTACAACGTCCGGCCGCAATCTTGCTGCTATCTCATAGGCAGCTCTGCCGTTAGGTGCTTCTGCTTCGACAGTTATAGTCGGATCGGTTTCCAACATGGAACGAAGTCCCTGGCGCGCAAGCGTATGATCGTCGGCTAAAACGATGCGCAAGTGGTCTACCCGCACGTTTTCCACTATGGCTGGTTCTACAGGCAGCGCAGGCACAGATTGCACTGCCTCCATAGCAGTTACCGCCCTGCAGGGCACAGATGCACGTATGCGCGTTCCCCAGCCCGGTGTGGAGTCGATCTGTAGGGAGCCTCCAAGCAACAGTGCACGCTCTTCCATCCCAAAGAGCCCATAGCCACCTTCCGTTCCTGGAGTGCGTTCGCGCGAAGTATCGAACCCTACGCCATCGTCTTCCACCAGAAGAACAAGATCCTCGGGAGTATACTGCAGTCCCACACGAATTCTATGGGCGCCAGCATGACGACGAGCGTTGTTTAACGCTTCCTGAGCAATACGCAGTAGGGCAGTACCAATTTCTGGTTGAACCTGGCGCTCCGTACCCGTAACAACGAACTGTGTGGAGACATCCTCGTCTTTGAAATTGCGCGAAAGCTCCTCGGAGATCGCTTCAGGCAAGGAGAGTGTATCAAGCGGTGCGGCTGACAGGCCTTGAATCGCTCGACGTGTTTCCTGAAGAGCAGTCTTGGCTTGACCGCGGACCGCTCTCAACATCTCATCAGCGGAGGTTCTATCACCACTTTCCAAGTATGCCTGTGCGGTTTCGAGTTGTAGACTTAGCGCGGAGAGCGATTGTGCAACAGTGTCATGAATTTCGCGAGCCAGACGGTTGCGCTCCGCAAGAGCGGCTACACTGCGCTGCTCCTCAACCTGGCGGCTTGCGGTTACTGAAAGGGCGGCCATATCTGCAAAGCCCTGGAACATCGAGATCTCGGATGGCGTTAGATTGCGGTCTATCCGCGGATACACCACCAACATGCCCAATCGCTCACTTTCGTGTTGAAGTGTGGCCATCAGCACAGACTCAATTGCTTCACTCTTCATAAGCGATTTTAGTTCGTCTGGCAGTGTTACGTCGTCTTGCACGTTGGGGATATATACTGGAAGGCTCGTTGCTTCAGCGCGTGCTCGGATGGGAGACCGCTTGGCAAGGTTGAGTACGCCCTCCACGTAGTGAGTGGAAATATTTCGTAGCGCCGCCGGTACGGTTACTCCGCGGCGATCTGTTAGGAACAGGCCAACTTTGTCGATATGAAGCCTCTGCGAGATAAGTTCGCAAATCCGTTGACTTGTCTCGGCAATTGGCTGACCTTCCAGTATCGCAGCGGCGATTTCGCGCAGGTAGCCGCGTCTCAGCCGCTCCTCATACAGTTCTGCGCTTTGCCGTTGCAACTGCGACGCCAAACCACCGGCACGCATGTGCAGCACGGCACGCTGACTCCACAGACTAGTGATCCGAGGTTGCCCGTCATGCGGTTCGGCCAGGATGACGGCGGGAACGATCGTGTGCAATGTAAGGGGAAGAACATACAACCCTTGTGAATTCAGGCATTGAATGTAGTCCGGTACGGAGTCGTTGCTGGAAGTAGCCAGTGGTGTTCGCTGTTTGACTGCTTCCCCTATGCGCGGGTAATCTGCGCTATTACCGGACCATCCAACGGAGTCACTATCTGCCCAACCAATCTCCAGTGCACGATACAGCCTGCCGCTGATGTCGTCGTGCATCAGCACAGCCATTCGGCCTAAGTGAAGGTCCGCTTGCATGTCGGTGAACGTACGCAGTACCTCTGTTTGTACCACGGCAGGTCCCACAGCGCAACCAGTAGGCTGTACCATCCAGTCGTACTCCGAAATAATGGAGGGTGGTAGTTTTGCGAGTGAGTCGTTTTCTAGAGGCTCTGCCATTTCAGCTTAGTGCTCCAAGCCGTGCGCGAATCTGTGCGGTGATTGCATCGTCGGTATCTTCGAGCCAAATGGCGCCCTCATCAACCAGTATCCTGCATCCATCGCGCCCCCGCTTGTCTGCAAAAACCGGAATACCAGCTGCCATTGCTCGGCGGCAATGCTCAAGCATTCCGCCATCCGGGCTAACGTCTATGGCAATAACCGCTTGGGAAAGAGCAACGACGATCTTGTCACGTCTAACGTTGTTTCCGCCAACGCAATGATCATTTAACCTAAAAGGAGATATCACGAGATCTCTATCGCATGCAAAGACCTCATCACGAATGCGTGCTGCAGCAAATAGCGGTCTGGTACACGCCGGCCCCATGGCTTCCAGCAAGCCTCTGTCCAGTATAAAGATGCCTGGCTTGCCGAGCCGTTGCGCGGTGAGTGCCAGGCGCTGATACGCCGGCCGGTCATGACCAGTAACGGGCACACCGCCTAGCGCGATGAGGCCGTTGGCGATACCCTCCTGCCACTCGAGCGCCTGCCTGGTATGGCCCCGTGAAATGGCTGCGGTAAATGTGAAGGCATTTTGATTCTGGTTAAGTAGAGGCTGAGCGCCTCGCATGTACAGAACTGGTGGCATGTCATCGTCGAAGGACTCTATTCTATGAGGATATGTCGCGTTCTGACAGGTGACGAGCTCAATATCGAGATTTCTGAGCAGGCGGGCCTGTTCAGTAACCGCAGCAGGCAACACGTCGATGTGAGCCTTAAGATATTTAACGGCCTTGAGGTCGAGGCTGAAATCGCTGATCCACTGTTCCTCGCCCATAGTCAGGAAATCTTCCGTAGTAAACCCTTGGGTAATAGCAGCCCGCAGTACACGAGCAATGGTGCGGTCGCCAATTCTGGGTACGGCATGAAGCAACAGTGCGAACTGGTTTATTGTTTGCCCGTCACAGTTTCTGCGTGCCGCGCTGTTCACGGTTACAATCCTATGGCTTTTAGCACCGCAGACTTATCTGCCGGCACAGTTTGTGGGGTTTCTGAGAGCCGTAAGGCACAATCGGGATCTTTAAGGCCATGACCAGTAAGTGTGAGAACGACCACACAGGGCCTGTTGAAGTAGCCGCTTTTCCCTAGATTGAGAAGTCCAGCCACAGGCGCGGCGCATGCGGGCTCTACAAAAATACCTTCCAGTGAAGGAAGCAATCTGTAGGCGCTCAGGATCTCCTCGTCCGTAACAGATTCAATGCGGCCATTGCTTTGGTCTCGGGCGTTTAAGGCGCCGGTCCAACTAGCTGGGTTGCCAATTCGTATGGCGGTCGCAACTGTCTCTGGGTTGTCAACAACCTGGCCCAGCACAATGGGCGCCGCGCCCGCAGCCTGAAAACCCAGCATGGTTGGCAGTGTATCGCTCAGCCCTGCACTTTTGTACTCGTTGTAGCCTTGCCATATAGCTGTAATGTTCCCGGCGTTACCCACCGGAAGCGCATGGTAATCCGGCGCTTTTCCCAGTTGGTCGATCACCTCGAATGCAGCGGTTTTTTGGCCATGAATACGAAAGGGATTGACGGAGTTGACTAATGCGATGGGATGTTCATTGCAAAGCTCCCTAACGAGACCCAAGGCCGTGTCAAAATTACCATCAATGGCTATGATTTTGGCGCCGTGTGCGACAGCCTGCGAAAGTTTGCCAAGCGCAATTTTGCCTCCTGGTATAAGTACGACACAGCGCACACCGGCGCGCGCGGCGTAAGCCGCTGCGGAGGCGGATGTGTTTCCTGTTGAAGCGCACATCACTACCTTGAAGCCCTGCGAAACCGCATGGCTGACTGCGACCGTCATGCCGCGGTCTTTAAATGAACCAGTTGGGTTCATGCCATCGAACTTCGCATATAACGTAACATGCTCGCTGATGGCTGCAGCCAAACGCGGCATCGCTATCAGCGGGGTGTTTCCTTCCTGCAACGTAATTACTGTATCGGTTGCCTGCAGTGGCATCCATTGTCGGTAACGATCTATCAGTCCGTTATACACAAAAAACTCCTGTAAATTGCCTTCTACTAAGTAATTGTAGCACGGCTTGCGAAACCTGGTAGACGTTGGTATAACCTGATATCGGTAACATGATGACGTGCACTCTGCCGCCGGTCGGCAGGAGACTGAATCGCTAAACAGAACGGCAAAATATCCCATGTGACATAATTTTATGAAACAGAGCAAAAACGGTGCTAACTAGCCGGTGTGCACCTGAGATCGTTTGGCGCTTCAATAGTTTCAAACCGGTAAATTGTTCGAAGTGCGGGCCGCACGCGATACTCTGCGCTAATATGTTCGCGCTAAAAATACTGGTACTGCACCCGCCAGGCAACGTTCATCCCAATAGGTGGCCATTGCGAGCAAGGGGTGTTGACCAGGAGTTGCACGTTTAGTTGCCGGTCGGGAAATAGCCCACTGGGTCACCCCGGTTCTTAGATTTTACGTAAGGGTAGTAACTATGAGATTAACAGTCGACAGGCTGGCAATAGCCGCCGTGACCGTGCTAGTGCTCGCTGGATGCAGCAATGGTTCGCAGTCTACGGCGGGCTCCCAGGGCCAGGTTTCTTATCCAACACAGGGCCAGACCAAGGCAATCCCAGCTGCCTCTATTCAACAGCTCGAAAAACTTCACCTTCCTGTCTATCCTGGCGCTACCACTTTTCCCGGTGGCGGATTATCTCAAATTAATAGCGGATCGCTGTTGACTCTTATGCTCTCCACCAACGACTCTACGGCTGCGGTGGTATCGTATTATAGAAAGCACCTGGCGATCATACGAAACGGTGTTAGTGTGCCGCCTACTGTAACCACGGGAAATATGGAAGGTGCAACCACGACCATCATCACGCAGAATTACCGTAACAGCGTGAGCACGGTAGAGATAAAACCAACATCCTCTGGTTCTAACACTATACAACTCATGAGGTTACCTGGTGGTGCATTGTCGCGATCGATTGTTAGCACGAACCTGAAGCCTCACAGCCAATCGGATTCGTCCAGGCTGGATCAACAGGGATTACCGTAAGTGCGACTGCTGTTCGCAGCTGTTACCTGGTAATACACTGGGGCTGTGTTACTTGCTTCAAAGTGTTGACACTTCTGAAACCTCATGTTAAAATGTGCATTGAACTGCGATGCAATTGCCGGACGTGCACGCGCAAAATATAGGTTCGGCGAAAGACAGAGCACACAAACAATAATGGACCATGACACCGGCCCCAGTACCTTGTCCTCACAGGAGGACACTGTTTCGGGCAGCGCTCGTCTAATCGGCGCACATATGCCAACTGCCGGCGGCCTTAAGAATAGCCTAACATCTGGTAAGGAGATTGGATGCACGGCGGTTCAGCTATTCACTGGCAACCCACGCCAGTGGAGTCATCCATCGCTTACTGACGACGAGATTCGAGAATTTCGTTCCACACATGAACAGACCGGAATCCCCTTTCTAGTCGCGCACGATTCCTACCTAATTAACCTTGCAGCTCCGGCAGCCGATGTGCTGGAGCGATCGCGAAGCGCATTTCGCGGTGAATTAGATCGTGCACACGCACTGGGCATACCATGGGTGGTAACGCACATGGGTTCCCACCTCGACCAGGGTGAGGAAGAAGCAGTTCAGCGCCTCATCACCAGCCTTCGGGAGATACTGGAGGAGACCGAGGCGGAAGGCTGTACCGCGGGCGTTGCGTTGGAGACAACAGCGGGCCAGGGTACGGGATTAGGCTGGTCCTTTAACCAGTTGGGCGATATCTTGAAAGGCGTGGGAGAAAATCCTCGCCTTGGTGTATGTATGGACACCTGCCATGTATTCGCAGCGGGATACGACATTCGTACGCCAGAAACGTACCGTGACACAATTCAAAAATTTGATGAACTGGTGGGTATTAATCATCTAAGAGTTATTCATACGAACGACTCCAAAAAGGGATTAGGAAGTCGGGTTGACCGCCACGAACACATCGGCATGGGCGAGATAGGGATGGAAGCATTTTCGCTCCTGCTTAATGACGAACGTTTGATGCATGTGCCTGTCATTGCCGAGACGCCAGATGCCCAGACAATGCATCGGGTGAACGTGGCGCGGCTCCGAAGGCTGGCTGCCAGCGGGGCATATGGAATCGTGGTTACTGCCCAGCTCTTTGGCCATTACAGTGAGCTGTTCCCAGGCGGAACGGTCGATGTTCTGCTACCCAAGGGCGCAGTGATAAATGACCTCGCCGCGGCGCTAACCGACCTTAATCCTGCATTGAGCGACCTTTCCACCCATTGTCGCTTTGCCATTGCCGATGAGTTGGTAGATGGTTCGGCAGTACTTCGTGAAGGGTGTACTGTAGCGGCTCTTCCACCTAGCAGCGGCGGGTAGCCGCCACTTTAAAGGAAACTACTGATGGCGTACGCTCATATAGGCACCGAAGTCATTGACACCGCGGCGCTTGAAGCCCGGGTCGTCACTGTTGAAGATGGCGCAGTTTGTACGTTTATTGGTAACGTTCGACGACGTTCCCGTGGGCGAGAGGTTGCCTACCTGGAGTACAACGCCTATCTTCCCATCGCAAACAGGATGCTTCAGGAGATAGCGGACGAGGCGGAGAGCCGCTGGCAGGTAAAGCTCGCTGTTCAACATCGCATCGGCCGTGTAGACCTGGGGGAAGCGGGTGTTGTAGTAGTCGTGACGTCGGTGCATCGTGCGGAAGCGTTCGATGCCTGTCGCTTCTGCATAGATACGCTCAAAGAGAATGTGCCCATTTGGAAGCGTGAAGTTTGCCCAGATGGAGCATTCTGGATTGAGGGCGAAGTGTCGCTTCCCGCATCTAAGGCAGACTAGTTGTGCTAGCGCGTGCAGCACTCGTACTGGCAGTTGCAACGATTACTTTCCTGCTTTTGTGGCACTTTGCGCTTCGCAGATATCTTACTTCGACTGCAGGCCCACGCAACGTCTCACCGACCATAGGCGCCAATCCTGCGCCAACGATACTTCGAAACTCCTCCGCAGCACAAGCTGCCGTACCGGTTCCTCTCACCGCAGCGCAGCAGAAAGCAGCGGCCCTTTCAACCGCTCGTGAGCCCTTCTTCAGCATGCTGGTCAACCAGAGTGATGGCGCAGTTGGAGACGCCGAGGCAGATCAGTTGCGGCCAAGCACGCTCATTGTTCACATGACCACCACTTCCCAGGCCGCCCAGGTGATTTCGCGGATTATTGTCCCTTACGCCGACCAATACGGGTTCAATCATGCCCGCATCTACGTACCTCAAGACTCAACTACAGGCGGAGCCTACAGACTTGCCTATGAATTAGATCATCCTGCAAGCCAAGGATGGATCACTTTCGCCAAATGAGGACAACCAGTCATGCTGCTGCTCCATCTGAAGTCATAGAAAGCTTAATTATGGCTAAGAGGTGCCATGGTTGAGCCTGTACCTAGCAGAAATTGTCTACTTTTTATATTGCACAGCATTCAGTCTCAATTTTGTGTGTTATAATTTAGTATCTCTCGTACTTGTCAATCTTGATGAAACAGATCTGACACATTCAGTATCCCGACGCTGTTGTCTGGCACCACCCAAGCTATTCACTCTCGGCAGGGCAAATAGCAAGCTAGAATCAAGGAGGGTACATCCCCGTGAAAAATCACCACCACGCATTCACATTAATTGAGCTATTGGTTGTGATCGCAATTATTGCCATACTGGCTGCGATCCTGTTTCCGGTCTTCGCTCAAGCCCGTGAAAAGGCAAGGACGATTTCGTGCCTCAGCAACTGCAGGCAGATCGGGCTTGGAGTAATGATGTATGTTCAGGATTATGATGAACGGTTCTGCCCGTATTTTAGTGGATACGATCCAGCAAACAACCACTATTATGCGCCGTCATTATATTGGCCGCAGTTAGTATCTCCGTACATCCAGAGGGCCGCAGGCAATGGTCAAGGCGGGCAGTCACTCGTGGCGGATCTATCCGGTGTTTTCATCTGTCCGGATACTACTGCTCCCACTGCAGCCCAACAAAAATCTGCGTGCGGTGGTTATGGTAATATCACATCTTACGGGTTAAGCGACGACATTGTAAATTGGTGGGAACCGGATGGAGTTGCGACTACTTATGTCCCCGTTGACCTTGCGCAAGTTAGCGCACCGGCGGACGCTGTACTAGGAACGGAGACTTACGACTGGCTTTGCAATGGGCAGATGCCCGGTGCGGCGCTCGTATTGAGCTACTTCGACGATGCATACGGTTCCATTCCCTATCCCAAGTTTAATGGTGCTGATGCCGATCTGGCCGGACGCCATAGTGCAACGTTCAAAAAGACGCAATATTCGCAGGCCCCAGACCCGCAGTCGATTGATAACACAATGTTTTGTGACGGACATGTAAAGCGAATGCACTCATCAGCACTAGATACGTCTGGGCAATATTGGTCTATTGGGAACAACGATCAATGGCCCTAATAAGCAACGGAGGGATAAATTGAGCGCCTTTCGAATTTGTCTTATTTTACTTGCTGCATTATCATCCATTGCCCTAACCTGCGGTTGCGCGCAAACTAACCTAGGTGCTCCACCCGCTAAAGGTGCTGTAGCACCATTCAGGCAGAAGCCACAACCCAATACAGCAGGCGCCCCTGGGGCTGTGAGGCAGCAGAACAACAGTGGGCCATAGCGCCTAGCCAATCGAGGTGATGTTGGCATCGCACTACAGCGTGATAGCACTACGTTTTGCGGTGCCAAGGTAACTGCGTTAATTAGATATTTAGATTGTGGGGATTGCATCTTTCATAAGTTGCGGTATTCATGAATGGAAAGGGATAGCAATAATCGCCCTTGGTAAACGAGCTTCATTAGTGAACTGTGCCCAATTGGCGCTTCTATCAGTGTTGCCCTGCATAGCTACCGCTCAGACGCCATCGAACTTCTCATTTGCAAATCCGCCAACTACTAATTTAATTATATCAAGTGGAGGCACAGCGTACTCGTTGACATACGTTGGACCCTTTAATATGCCCGCCTATCCAGGTGAGCCGGGTTTTAAGCCGCAAGCCGCGTCTGGAACAGAAAGTTACAACGGAAACGGAAGAACTACGATTAGAACCGTCAATTTCAATAGTGGTGTTTGGTCATCGCAGAATCTAACAGGGACGTTGGGAAGGGTATTATCGACGGCTAATTTCATGGTTCTTTAATGTCGTATTCCTGACGGTGAGGTGACCGAGGGTTTACCTCGCACCGGGCGTGGTAAACTTGACATATGGATGCACCTCCTCGACGGAATCTGCTAAAAAGCTGGTTAGCCGCGCTTGTTGCCGCTATATTGCCAGCCCGTGGGTACTCTGCTTCGCGAGAGATTAAGTCAACGGGCGAACCTGTAACTTCGCACCTGGTTGTGGGCGATCCGGTCATACCCCCTTTGGACACGACCTTGTTGTTTGCGCGCGGTGAAACCAATAACGGCCCCGCCATCACTCACGAAGTACTTTCACTCATTCAACAGGAAAACGGAACCCATTCATATCCCTGGACCCTGTATGCCAGTCTTGAGACGCATCACGAGGTAGGTGATGGTTGTGTGGTCTGTTCGCGGCTGCATAAATATGGCCCTGGTTGGTCTGCGGGCCTTCATTCCGAAGTCTTTGCGCACAACCGTGCCGTAACCTTAGGTCTTAACGTGGAAACAAGTAACGAGTACGCTGGGCCGTTGGAAAGCACTGTGGTAGGCGTCAATATACAAGCCAAGGGGGCTTACTCGTCACGTTACGGTATACAGATACAGGACGGTGGAAACCATTATGATACGGCGATCGCGCTGAATGGTACGGGAACTACGGGGGTAGATGTCGCCGGAACGTATGATCTGGGGCTAAATATGCACCACAACCCCATTCGTTTAGAGGAAGGCGCCTGTATTGAACTGGATGGCAAGGGGCTGATAAAGTTGCGGTACCACGCGGGACGAATCGAATTTCTGAACGGTGAGCACTGTTTTGGCCACCTTGACGTGAATGGAGATGACCACGCTCTGTAGTGGCATAATGAACACACGCTAATTTCGGCGCCTAGTCCCGCTCGCGTTTTTCCGAGAATGACTCGTGCCGCTCTACTGTTTTACAGGTATCTTGATGAGCGGGCGGTATGTAGATGCAGGACAGTTGACAGGGCCATTGAGGGTCCTAAGGCCATCTCCACGAATCAACACTTTTGGACGGACGGCAATACGCTTACTAGTGCATCTGTACCGCCGATCTTTCGCCCCTAGAGACATAGCCGTTGAGCAGCCGTGTTGCTGTACCATCTGTTTTGTCGGAGGTTTCGATGCGACTTACGGATTACCATGCCAAGTACTATGCACACGAATTGACCAGGTACATCGCAGGTGCTCAGCCCGACAGACTGACGATGACGCTGTTTGACGCCAATGTAGATCTTAATCCGCATCAAATAGATGCGGCGCTATTCGCTCTTCGATCTCCTGTTGGCCATGGCGTAATTTTAGCAGACGAGGTCGGGCTGGGCAAGACCATTGAAGCCTGCCTTGTACTGTGTCAACTATGGGCGGAGCGCAAGCGTCGGCTGCTTGTTATTTGTCCGGCATCTATTCGCCGACAATGGCAGGAAGAGCTGCAGGGAAAGTTTAACCTCCCTGCCACTATACTAGACAGCCGTTCATACGCTGCCGCTCTTAGGTCCGGCGCAAGTAACCCGTTTGATTGTGGCAAGGTGGTGGTATGCTCCCTGAACTTTGCCGCTAAGATGCATTCAGCCATTCGCCAAACAGGCTGGAACATGGTCGTTGTAGATGAGGCTCACAAGCTACGCAACGCACATCAAAAGAGCAGTAAAATCGGGCAGGCAATACGAGAGGCTATAGGTGGCGGGCGTAAGATGCTTCTCACAGCAACGCCAATGCAGAATTCCCTCATGGAGCTTTACGGCATGTCAACCGTGATTGACGAGAAGCTCTTTGGTGATGCCGCGACCTTCAGGTCTTTGTATGTTGGCGAGGGTAAGGATCTGCAGGCTCTTAAGACCCGTCTTCAGCATTTTTGCAAGCGCACGCTGCGCAGGGATGTACTGGAGTATGTGCAATTTACCACTCGCCAGGCGCTCACCCGCACGTTTGACCCATCCGACGCTGAGGTGAATCTGTACAACTCACTTTCGCAGTTTTTGCAGCGCGAGGAAACCTTCGCTATTCCACGGGGTCAGCGTGTACTTCTCACCATGCGGCTACGTAAGATCATGGCATCCTCTTCACCGGCAATAGCGTCCACATTGGAAATATTACGGCAGCGGTTGATCAGCGCGCGTTCCGGTAA